>UPXT01000001.1 GCA_900538365.1 uncultured Acidaminococcus sp.
TAGGTCACTTAAGCTCCATTTTCCGCATTTAATTAAGCTGCAACACAATCTTATATGGGTCTCCCGAGAAAATGTTGACACATACTTGGGGACAAATTGGTCTGACGAAGCGCTTAAAATATGGTAAAATAAAAAGGTTAAAATAAGTTTTTGGGGAAAGGAAACTTAGCTATGAAAAAGCAAATCATCACCGTCCTGGTCCTTGGTGCAATTGTGGCTATGCCCTTTTCGGCAGCGGCAGGCACCGCGGAAAGTGCCCAGTGGCGGAAATATACAACCAGGGCCAAACAAAGAGCTGCCGAGGAAGCGGCTGCTAAGGAAGAAAAAGCAAAAGAAGCGGCTCTTGCCCGCCTAAAAGCGGAAGAAGCCCTTTCCAGGGAACCTTTGTGGAAACGCTATACGAGCCGCGGCAAAGCGGCACGGAAAGCGCTCACGGAAAAAGGCCTGACAAGTAAAACCCTTGGGGCTTCAACCGTAGAAGCGGATACAGCTAAAAAAGCCCTGCAGCCTGAAGCATCGGTCCAACCCATGACGGGGAAAAAAGAAGCGGCAGCCGCCCCTTCAAAGAAAATGGATGGGACCCAAAAGGCAGCGGACCCTATTGCAGCCAAGGCAGACGCAAAATTGGCGGCGGAACAGGATGAACCTTCTTGGAAAAAGTACTTGAGACGGGCGGAAGAAAAAAATAAAACGGCGCAGGAATCCGCCGAAGAGGTGGCAAAACCCTCCCCAGAGGGAAATAAGCTTTCAACCCTTGAGGAAGAATCCCTTCCCACCGTGCCGAGTGACAAGGAGGCTGCTTGGGAACTGGCCGCCGTAAACTCCCGCTATGAAGTCTACTTTGATTCCCGTTCCCTAAGCTATGATAAACAGACGGGCATCTTGACGGTTTGGAATAAATGGGTTCGCCGCGGAGGCAACACGACCTATCTTTATTCCCGCTACGATGTAAGACTCAAAACCTACATGGACCTGTATCGGGCAGATTACAACCGCCGCCAGGGCACCATGATCAGCGAGTCCACCGTCCGGGACAGTGCTTGGACGCCCTTATCCCCCCATACACTGGGGATGGAATTATCCCAAGCCCTAAACGCGTATCTGCTCAACCAATAAGGCGGGAAGCCAAAGAAAGCGCGCAGTTCCTTGCCTTTCCTTGGCGTACGTGTTATAATGAACGATAGAAAACTGAGGCAAACCTTGGAGAGTGGGTATTTATACCCGCTCTTTCGTTTACAAGGAGCAAAAGGAGCATGCTCCAATTCGATTTCCCTTCTTCTTGGAAGCGGGGAGAAGGCAGCAAGGTGCGGACCGATGTTTTGCTCCAATATCCGGTGCTCTCCGGGATCATGAATTAAAAAGAAGCAGGTGCCAAATGGACAAAAAGAAAATCGTGGAACAGGTCAGCGAGCTCGCCCTTCCTATTTGTGAAGCGTGCGGCGTAGAACTTGTTGATGTGGAATATGTCCGGGAACGGGACTGGTATCTCCGGGTCTACATCGATAAAGAAGGCGGCATCGATATTGATGACTGCACGGCTGTAAGCGGTGACCTTGAAAAAGTATTGGATGAAAAAGACGTCATCAAGGAACAGTACTATCTGGAAGTTTCTTCCCCCGGTATCGACAGACCGCTAAAAAAGGACAGCGATTATGTCGATCACTATGGTAAGAAGATTGACGTATCTTTTTATGCCCCGTTTGAAGGCAAGAAGGTGATGACCTATGAACTTATCAGCCACGATGAAGCCCATTTGGTCGTGAAAAACTTTAAGAACCAGAAAGTGACCCTGGAGCGGTCGCTTATTTCATCTGTCAGACCACATTTGGATTTTTAAGGGAGGATTTTACAAGTGAATGCGGATTTTGTAAGAGCCATTGCGCAGCTGGCCAAGGAGAAGCATATTTCTCCGGACGTACTGTACAGTGCGGTGGAAGAGGCGCTCATCACAGCCTATAAGAAGAATTTCGGCTCCACTCAGAATGTCAGGGTTTCCATGAACAAGGAAAATGGGGAGATTCACGTCTATGCGCAGAAAAATATTGTAACGGAAGTGGAAAATCCCTTGACCGAAATCAGCCTTGATGAAGCGTTCAAGCTGAACCCGCGCTACCAGGCCGGGGACGTTGTGGAAGAAGAAGTGACGCCCAAGAACTTTGGCCGCATTGCCGCCCAAAATGCCAAACAGGTGATTGTCCAGCGCATCCGCGAAGCAGAGCGGGGGATGGTCTACGAAAAGTATTCCGATCGGGAAAACGATATCGTCACAGGAACCATCCAGCGTATCGAGGGCCGCAACATCTTTGTTGATCTGGGCACGGCCGAGGGAACGCTCCTTCCCAACGAACAGATCCCGGGGGAAACCTATGAATACCATCAGCGGATCAAATGTTATGTAGTCGAAGTCAAAAAGACCACCAAGGGTCCCCAGATCATCCTGTCCCGGACCCATCCCGGTCTCTTGAAACGTCTTTTTGAATTGGAAGTGGCAGAAATCCAGGATGGAACGGTCATCATTGACAGCGTTGCCCGTGAACCGGGAATGCGCAGCAAGATTGCTGTCCATAGCACCAATCCCAGTGTTGATCCTGTCGGTGCCTGCGTCGGTCCTAAAGGGATGCGTGTCCAGACCGTTGTTGATGAACTGGGCGGCGAAAAGATCGATATTGTCAAATACAGTGACAATCCGGAAGAATATGTCGCCAGCGCCCTTTCACCATCCAAGGTTGTATCGGCAGCCGCCGATGCCGAACACAAGATTTGCCGTGTCGTCGTGCCGGACTTCCAGCTTTCCCTTGCCATTGGCAAGGAAGGCCAGAATGCCCGGCTTGCAGCTAAACTCACAGGCTGGAAAATCGACATCAAGAGTGAGACCCAGGCCCGTGAAAACGTGGAAGCCGCAGCTGGCGGAGAAAACGGGGATGAAGCATGAAGGTCAAGAAGATCCCGCAGCGCAGCTGCATTGGCTGCGGCACCAAAAAGGACAAGAAGGACCTGATCCGCATCGTCCGGACGCCGGATGGGGATATTGTCCTTGACCGGACCGGAAAAAAGGCGGGACGGGGTGCCTATGTCTGTGATGATCCAAGCTGCATCCAAAAAGCCTTTGCTTCAAAGAGCCTGGAACGGGCTTTTGAAATTCCCGTGTCCAAGGAATGCAAGGATGCCTTGTTAGAGGAACTGAAAAAATCATGAAGACCGATGAACAGCTCTATTTTGCCTTGGGCCTTGCCCAAAAGGCAGGAAAAGCCGCATCTGGCGATATGGCCGTCAGCGAAGCACTGAAAAAGGGGCTGGGCTGCTATGCTGTCCTTGCCGAGGACGCAGCACCCCGGACGGTCGAAAAAGTGGTGGCTCTCTGCAAAGAGACCCATGTTCCTTTTACCAAACGTCTTACAGCTGCAAGGATTGGCCAAGCCTTAGGGAAGGCCCCTCGCGCTGCTGTCGTGTTATTAGATAAGAACTTTATGAAAATGATGATATAGTCGTTTTACTGGAGGTGTGCGGATGACAAAATTTAGAATATATGAGATCGCCAAAGAAATTAATGTGGACAGCAAGGAAATCGTGTCCTTCCTGAAGGCCCGCAACATTGCTGTCAAGAGTAACCTGAGCTCCGTCGATGAAGGGGTCCGGCAAACGGTCCTTAAGGAGATGAGCCGCAAGGGAAATGGGCCCAGGGCTCCGCAAAAGGTTCAGGCTCCTCAGCAATCTTCTGGCCAGCCGAAGGAACGAGTTGCTCCCAAGGCTGCTCCTATTCATCCAGCGCAGCCTGTCCAGAAAGACCTGCAGCGGGAAGACCGCCGCAAGGAAGGCCACAATCAGCATGGAAGCCAAAATGGTCCCCATAACGGTCATGGTGGGGAGATCCGCCGTCCTGACAATCGGGAACGCCAAAACGGCGGCCGCATGAATCTGCAAAATGGTCAGCGCAGTCAGCATAATGGGACCGGCGCTGTTCATAATGACCACAATGACCGCGGCCGCGGCAATCAGCAGAATCATACCCGAGCAAATGGAAATGGCCCCCGTCATAATGACAATCGGGATAACCGCGGCGGGAACAGCAATAACCGCCGCAACCAGAACAATCCACGCAATAATGGCAGTCGTCCGCAAAACAGCGGATTCAATATGAACAGTCCCCATGCCGGAAAGGATATGGGAAAAAGAAACCAGAACTTCGGACATAAGGAGAAAAAGGAAAAAATCAAGGGATCGTACGCAAGCCGCGATACACGCCCCTTACGCAGTGCAGATCATATGATGAAAAACCATAAACATAAAAACAACAACCAGGCCGCACCGAAAAAACAGGCTGAAGTCGTTCGTCCGACGAGCATTGAAGTAGGCGAGAGCATCAGTGTCAAGGACTTTGCCAAACTCTTGTGCCGCGATGTCAATGAAGTCATCAAGAAGCTCTTCCTTCTGGGGAAGATGGTGACCATCAACCAGGAAATCGACCATGAAACGGCCGAACTTGTGGGCATGGACTTCAACTGTGAAATCAAGGAACCGCCTCCTGAGCAGGATCCGACGGAACTTCCGGAAATCGAGGACAATCCGGCCAAACGCAAGCCTCGTCCTCCTGTTGTTACCGTCATGGGTCACGTTGACCATGGTAAGACGTCCCTTCTTGACGCCATCCGTAAGACCAATGTGACGGCCCGTGAAGCTGGCGGGATTACGCAGCACATTGGTGCTTACCGCGTCATCTGCCAAGGCCGGCCCATCGTCTTTTTGGATACGCCGGGCCATGAAGCCTTTACGGCCATGCGTGCCAGAGGGGCCCAGGTCACGGATATTGCTGTCCTTGTTGTTGCCGCCGATGACGGCGTCATGCCCCAGACCATGGAAGCCATCAATCATGCCAAGGCCGCCAATGTGCCTGTCATTGTGGCCATCAACAAAATCGATAAGGAAGGGGCCAACCCTGATTTTGTCATGCAGCAGCTGTCCGAACATGGTCTCATTCCGGAAGCCTGGGGCGGCGATACCATCATGGTTCCCGTTTCGGCCCGTCAGAAGACAGGAATTTCCGATATCCTTGAAATGATCCTTCTGGAAGCTGACATGCTTGAACTGAAAGCGAACCCTGACCTGCCTGCCCATGGAACCATCATCGAAGCCAAATTGGATAAGGGCCGCGGACCGGTAGCAACGGTCCTTGTTGACCGAGGGACGCTCCATATCGGGGATTCCATCCTTGCTGGCACGACTTACGGTAAAGTCCGTGCCATGGTCAACGACCGAGGTGAAAAAGTAAAGAAGGCCGGTCCTTCTACGCCGGTTGAGGTTCTGGGCCTCAATGATGTGCCGGAAGCCGGTGACTTCCTTGATGCAACGGATGAACATACGGCGCGCGTTGTTGCAGAAAAGCGGCTGGATAAGCAAAAGATGGACGAGCAGAAGAAAGCCAAGGTTTCCCTTGATGATATCTTCAGCCGAATCCAGGAAGGGGAAATGAAGGACCTGAACATCGTCGTCAAAGCCGATGTCCAAGGCACCATCCAGGCCCTTGAACAAGCTCTTACGAATATCAAGAACACAGAAGTCAAGGTTGTGATTGTGCACTCCGGTGTCGGCACGATCAACGAATCGGACGTCATGCTTGCCAGTGCCTCAAACGCCCTCATCATCGGCTTCAACGTCCGTCCTGATGCCAATGCACGCAAAGCTGCCGAAACCGAACAGGTCGATATCCGGACCTATCGCGTCATCTATGATGCCCTCAACGATGTTGAAGCGGCCATCAAGGGGATGCTGGCACCGAAGTTCCGCGAAAAGATCATTGGCCATGTTGAAATTCGCAAGGTCATTCCCATCAACAAGAACCTTATTGCCGGTGCTTATGTCAAGGACGGAAAGATTACGAGAAACGCCAAGATCCGTCTTGTCCGCGACGGAATCATTGTTCATGAAGGCGAACTTGATTCCCTGCGCCGCTTCAAAGATGATGTCAAGGAAGTTGCGGCGAGCTATGAATGCGGTCTCACCCTCGCCGACTATCGCGATATCAAGGAAGGCGACCAGCTCGAAGTCTACATCATGGAAGAAGTCGCAGCTGAATAAGGAGAAGCATTATGTCAAAATTACGGGCTGAAAAGCTTCAGGCCCTGATTAAACAGGAATTGAGCAATATGCTGCTACGTGAAGTCAAGGACCCGCGTGTAAAATTTGTTACCATTACGGGCGTTGAAGTCACAAACGAACTCAGCTATGCCAAGATCTATGTGAGCCTTTATGGCTCCAAAGAGCAGCAGGAGGAGGCCTGGAAAGGCCTTCAGAGCTGCCTGGGATATTTCCGGACGGAAATTGCCAAACGCATCAAACTTCGGATGGCGCCCCATCTGAGTTTCCATAAAGATACATCCATGGAATACTCTGCCCATATTGAGTCCATCCTGAAGGAAATCAAAGAGAAAGAAGACCATCATGAGTAAAAACGTTGGCTACAAGGAAACGTGGGACCTCATCATGGCCGCTTCCCGCATTGCCATCGTCAGCCATATTGGCCCCGATGGGGATACGACGGGATCCGGACTTGCCCTTGCCGAAGCACTTCGGCAGAAGGGAAAGGCAGTGCACCTTCTTGTGGACGATGTGATTCCCCTTACGTATCGATTCCTGCCCGGTGCGGAGGCGTACCATCAGGTGACGGAAGGGGAGACCATTCCCACCGATCTGACCATTGTGGTTGATGCCAGTTCCAAGGATCGGATGGGGGCCAATGAAGCGGCTCTGTCATCTCCCATCCTCAACATCGATCACCATATTTCCAATACGCATTACGCTGACTACCTGCTCCTTGACCCAAAAGCCGCGGCAACAGGGGAGGTCATTTATCGGCTCTTTAAGGAAAACCACGTTTCCATCAATAAAGACATGGCCATCTGCCTTTATACGGCGATTGTCACGGACTGTGGCTTCTTTAAGTATGGGAATACGACGCCAGCGTGCATGATGGCTGCCGCTGAGCTTCTGCCTTACGGCGTCCATCCCGACGAGATTTCCGACATCCTTGAAATGAAATCACGGGAGACCATCGAACTGCTGGCTAAGGTCCTGCCGACGCTGACCTTCTATGAAGGTGGAAAGATCAGTACACTGGAAATCCGTCATGACCTTTATCAAAAGGAGATTTCCACGGACAGTTTCATCTACTATCCCCGCTATATTGAGGGTGTGGAAGTGGCTGTGGTCTTTAAGGCTGTGGAAGAAGATGAAACGCGGGTCAGCATGCGCTCCCGCTTAGTTGATGTCAGTCAGATCGCCCTTTCCTTTGGCGGCGGCGGGCACGTGAAAGCTGCGGGATGTACCATCAAAGCACCTCTTCCTGAAGCAAAAAAAGCATTGATTGGGGCCCTTTCAACGGCCTTGAAGGGAGCCTGAGATGGACGGCATCTTCAATGTGCTGAAACCCCCGGGGATGACCAGTCACGACGTTGTCGGTGCCATGCGGAAGATTCTCCAAATGAAGAAAATCGGTCATGCGGGGACCCTTGATCCCATGGCTGCCGGTGTTCTGCCAGTCTTTACCGGGCAGGCAACGCGCTTTTTGGAATATGCGGCCCATGACCGCAAGACCTATCGGGCGGAGCTGACCTTTGGCTTTCGCACCGATACGGGAGACCTGGAAGGAAAGATCCTTGCGGAAAGTCCTGTTCGGGACCTTGATCTTGCTGAACTCAAGGAAACCCTCCAATCCTTTGTCGGGGAGGGCATGCAGGTTCCTCCCATGTATTCGGCCATCAGCGTAGGCGGCAAAAAGCTCTATAAACTGGCGCGCCAGGGAATTGAAGTGGAACGGGAGCCTCGACCCATTACCATCCATCACCTATCCCTTTTGACCTATCGGGGAAAGACACTGCTCTTTGAAGTCACTTGTTCCAAAGGAACCTTTATCCGGACCCTGTGCGAGGATATTGCCAAAAAACTCGGCATGGAAGGCACCATGAGCTTTCTTTTACGCACCCAAGTGGGAGACTTTACCTTGGAAAATGCCCATACTTTGGAAGAAATCAAGCAGGACCCTCAAGGAACTGCGCTTTCCCTGGATGTAGTGCTTCGTCATTTCCCGCATCGTGAGGTAAATGACATCCAAGCCCGCCGCATTGCCCAAGGGGTCGCCACGACGGTTCGCGGCATTGAAGAAGGACAGCTTTATGTCATCGAGCTTAAAGGTCATGGGGTCATTGGTCTTGCCCGTGCCAAACAAGGGCGGCTGTGCCCCCATAAAATCATCTACATTCCGGAGTGATGGCGTACTATGCAAATCATAACAACATTGGATGAACTGAATCGGGCGGTGCTGCCGCCATCCGCGGCAGCATTGGGAACCTTTGACGGGCTCCATAGAGGGCATCAAAAGGTCATCCATACGACCAGGGCCTATGCCAAGGAGCATGGACTTTCTTCTCTGGTCTTTACCTTCAGCAATCATCCCTTGGCTTTTTTGCGGCCGGAAAAGGAACCGCCCCGGCTTCTTTCCAATCCTGATAAGATTGCCCTTCTTGAGGAAATGGGAATCGATATTCTCTGCAATATTCCCTTTACCAAGGAATTGGCCGTTCTATCTGCAGACGGATTCCTCTCGCTCCTCGAAGATAAGGGAGTACGGGCCGTTGGGATTGGAACCAATTTCAGCTTTGGCGCCGGCGGCACCGGGAATGTGGACTTTTTGAACAAAGTCCATGAAAAGTATGAGCTGACCATCTTGACCAGTCCCCTTCTGACTTTGGATGGCTGTGTGATTTCCAGTACGCAGATCCGGCGGGCCATTGGGGAAGGACAGATCCATAAAGCCAATTTCATGTTGGGACGGCCTTATGTGATTCATGGAACCGTTATCCATGGGGATAAACGGGGCCGCACCCTAGGGTTCCCTACGGCCAATATCAGCCTTATGAATGAAAAGATTGCCATTCCCCAATACGGCGTCTATGCAGGTCTTGTCCAGGCTAAGGGGGTATGGTACAAAGCCATGCTCAATGTGGGAAACAATCCCACCTTTGCTACGGAGGACATCCGGTTGGAAGCCCATCTGTTCGGCTTTGACCGTAATCTTTATGGCGAGCCTATTGCTGTGAAACTGATGGAAAAACTTCGCGACGAAATTCGTTTTTCCTCGGCAGAACAGCTGATCCGGCAAATGGAAAAGGATAAAAAAGCGACGCTGCTCATGGATTTTAGTTGCGGCAGCTTCTAAACTATGATATACTACCAAAGTGCCCACAAGGGCAAGCCATGACGCTGCCATGCGATCTCCGACGCTGGCTGCAGTTATCGGTATGATCTGTATTGAGGAGGAATTTATTATGTTGACACCTGCAAGAAAAAAAGAACTGATTGAAACCTATCGCATCAACGAAGCTGACACGGGATCCCCGGAAGTTCAGATTGCCATCCTTTCCGAACGCATCAGCTATCTGACCGAACACCTGAAAAACAACAAGAAAGACCATCATTCCCGTCGTGGTCTTCTGAAAATGGTTGGTCAGCGCCGCGGCCTTCTGAATTATCTCATGAAGAAGGATATCGAAAGATACCGCTCCATCGTTGAAAGACTGGGTCTTCGCAAATAATTTTGCACCTGAACCTGAAACGTCACTGCAAACGTCCGTTTGTGGTGGCGTTTTTCTTTTGAGGGTTTGACAAGCGGCAGCAGCCTTTCTATACTTTAAGGAAGAAGAAACAAGGAAAAGAGGGGGATTTTCCATTGGATACACAAAAAGAAGCCCTTTGGCGCCGGATTGATAAAGAAAAGGAGGGTCTCATTGCAGCGGCTGACGATATTTATGACCATCCTGAATGGGAAGGTAAGGAGGTCCATGCAGCGTCGCTGCTGACGGGCCTTTTGAAGGACCAGGGTTTTACCGTGGAACTTGGCGTGGGCGGACTGCAGGCTGCGTTTCGCGCACGCTATGAGAATAAGGAAGGCGGGCCATCTATTGGTCTATTATGCGAATACGATGCGCTAAAGGATTTTGGCCACGGCTGCGGTCATCATCTCCAGGGACCCGCCGTGATTGGGGCGGCCTGTGCCTTGAAGGACATCCTCACAGATAGACCCTACCATCTTGTCATTTACGGAACGCCGGCGGAGGAAAGTTTTGGCGGCAAAATCAATATGCTTGAAGCCGGTCTTTTCCAGGATATCGATGTCGCGCTCATGATGCATGGCGGTCCTTATACCCAAACTGATGTCAAGAGCCTCGCCCTCAGTGAAATCCTGGCTACCTTCCATGGCAAATCCTCCCATGCGGCTATTGCGCCCCACAAAGGGCGGTCGGCACTGGATGCCCTGCTCCTTGCCTTTAATGGAATCGAGTTCCTGCGCGAACATGTACCTGACGATGTCCGCATGCACTACACCATCGAAACCTTGCCCGGTCCCAATAATATCGTTCCTGATACAGCGGTCGGTTCATTCTGTCTTCGCTCCTATTCCCGGGAAGCCCTTGATAAGGTTGTAAGCCGCGTCCGCGACATCCTAAAAGGCGCGGCCCTTATGGCCGGTGTAACGGTTACTATGGTGGACCGCCCTTCTTTTGATGATAAACTGCCCGCACCAACCCTCAATGCGGTCATCATGGAAAATGCCAAGGCCTGCGGCGCCCCCGGTTTGGCACCGCCTCGCGAAAAGACAGGCTCCACGGATTTTGGCAACGTCCTTCACCGTATGCCTGGCGCCTGTGCCCGCATCAAGTTCGTGCCGGAAGGCGCGGCAGCCCATTCCCAGGAATATCTCGATCATGGCAAGGATGACATGGGCCATGCTGCCATCTTATATGGGGCCAAGATCCTTGCAGGAACGGCTTATGACCTCATCTGCAGCAAGGAGCTCATGGACCGGGTCAAAGAAGATTTTCAAAAGGAGCTTATGAAACGCCAATGATATCCAATAAAAAAACAGGCGGCTATTTTGCCACCCATTACGACGAAATCATCCACTGGCTCATGGCCTGCTATGCCGGCTTTGGCGGGATGTATTCTGTAGTGCTTCATGCCCGGAATTTCGTCAATGCCCAGACCGGTAACCTCATGAGCATTACGGAAGACTTTTTGGGCGGAGATTTTTTCTCCGTCATGACAAGGGTAGGGGCCCTCATCATGTTTGCCGCCGGGGTCGTGGTTTCATTTCTGCTTTCCCAGAAAATCAAAAAAGACATGCGCAAAATCGTCATCTGCGTCAATGCCGTTGCCATTACCCTCGTGGCGCTCATGCCCCTTACTTGGGATCCCATTATGACCATCTATCCCATGATTTTTGCGGCCAGTTTCCAGTGGGGAACTTTTTCCGAAGCCCAGGGCTATGCCAGTGCGACTATTTTTCTTTCAAATAATACGAAGCAGTCCGTCCTTGCCTGGACCCAGTTCGTTATGACGAGGGACTGGAAATTTTTCCACAAAGCCATTCTCTATACAGGGACCATCCTTTCCTTTATGGCTGGCTGCCTGGCAGCAGGCGTTGCGGTCATGCGGGAAGGTGTCTATGGAGCCTTTTATGGGTATGCCCTTCTTGTCATTGCCATGATCCTTGTCCATCTTTCCGACCGGTATGGCGGAACAGAAGAGGAAGAGGCCATGGACCGGATCAAAGAAGTGGAAGAAGAAGAAAAGATGCCCGTATGATGGTTCCTCCTATTTTCGTGCTCACTTGCAGAAAAAAGGATCTATTAAAAGGGAATAAAAGGGGATGACAGCAATGAACAATCCGATTTTCTTTTCTGATGACCAAATGACGGCCCTGGGAAAGATTGTGTACCCGGAAATCAAGGTTGAACGAGGTGCCATGACCTTTCTCATTGGACCTAGCGGCTGTGGCAAAAGTACCTATCTGCGGCTCCTGAACGGCACCCTCCTGCCCGATAAAGGAACCGTCCGTTATGAGGGAAGGCCGCTTTCCAGCTATGATATCCTCAGCTATCGAAAGAACGTGCTCCGTGTCCCGCAGGAACCCTTTTTATTTGATGGTACCATCAAGGAAAACTTTGAAGCCTATTATGGGGGCCTGCGGGAAAATCCGCCTTACCTGGATCAGATGCGGGAAGCCCTCCAGCGGGCTGCCCTTCCCATATCCATCGAAACGGACTGCCGCAGTCTTTCTGGCGGGGAGCGGCAGCGAGCCTATCTTGCCCTTTTTCTTTCTTTTTCCCCTGATGTCCTGATGCTTGATGAACCCACGGCATCCCTTGATGAAGAAACGGCACGGACCCTGTTTCGTTCCTTAAAGGAAGAAAGCCATAAGACGGGGAGGACCCTTTTATGTGTGTGCCATGATACCCACCTTACACTTGAATTTGCCGACGCCACGATTTGCCTGTCAGGAGGCCATGCCAAATGAACGTGTTCTTGATGCAGTTCCTGCAATTTTCGACGGTTTATCTCCTGCTTCTTTTGATTCTTTTTATCATGAAGCGGTGCCGTATCGAAAAGACGAGCCTGCTTCTTACGGCAAGCGCAAAGATGACCATCCAGCTCATTCTTTCAGGATGGGTCCTCACTTATCTTTTTGGAAATCCAAACTCCTTATGGACTGGTCTTTATTTATTTGTCATGATGACTTTTTCCATCCACCGCGTTCTGTCCAAAAACCCTGGCCTTTCTCCTTCTTTTCGTTTTGTGATTGGCCTATCCATGACCCTAGGCGGTTTTTCCATTTTGGCCTTCTTCGTTATGGCTGTCGCAAGAAAATCTTTCTTTAATCCGCAGTATGTCATCCCCCTAGGAGGCATGCTCCTCGGCAATGCCATGAACAGCGTTTCCCTCGGTATCAAGACCTTTCGGGAGACATTGGTAGGTCAGCAGGCGCGCATGGAAGCCTTAGCCTGCCTAGGCGCGGACAGTGGGGACATTCTCCAGCCTTTTGTCATCAGGGCCCTTGAAACAGCCATGGTGCCGACACTGAACTCCATGGTTGGCATGGGCATCGTGTCCCTGCCGGGCATGATGACCGGGCAGATCCTTGCCGGGGCTTCGCCGCTTTTGGCCATCCTGTACCAGATTTCCATCATGATTGCCATTGCTTCTGTCGTTACCTTGACAAGTTTTTCCTCCCTTTATGGTGGGGCGCGGACCCTTTACGATAAAAAGACCCAGATCATCCGGCTCCCTGAAATAAAAGAGCACTGACTTGTCAGAAGTCCAGTTTTTCAGATAATTGCCATGACTTTTTCTATGCAACATGGTACAATGAAGCATGTTGACGCTTGTCATGAGAACGGAATGGCCTAAGGGCTTTAAGGGGACGCTTCTTCCCGCCCCAAAGACAAGCGGCTTATTATCCAGAGGCCCACAAGGAATTACCCTTCGTGGGCCAAAACCTTGGGAGGGTATGTACCAATGCAATCAGATGAACGCAATTTGTCCCTTGTTATGGATCTTTATGAAATGACCATGGCAAATGGCTATTTCAGTGATGGCCTGGACAAGATGAAGAATGTCACTTTTGATGTCTTTTATCGAAGTAATCCTGATAATGGCGGCTATGCCATCTTTGCTGGCCTGGAACAAGTACTCGAGCTTGTGAAGAATTTCCATTTCTCAAAAAGTGACGTAGCTTATTTCCGCAGTCTCCATCTGTTTAGCGAAGAGTTCCTGACCTATCTTGAAAGCTATCATTTCCATGGCGATATCGATGCCCTGCCAGAAGGAACCGTCATGTATCCCCATGAACCCATCCTTACGGTCACGGCTCCCATGCTCGATGCCCAGCTGCTCGAAACTGCCATCCTTGCGGAAATCAATCATCAGTCCCTTATTGCGACAAAGACGAACCGAATTGTCCGTGCGGCCCAGGGCCGTATTGTATCTGACTTTGGTGCCCGCCGGGCCCACAACATGGATGCGGCTGTCTACGGGGCCCGTGCTGCTTATATTGGCGGGGCCAATGGGACCGCAACCGTTCTTGCAGGTAAGGAGTTTGGCATTCCTGTAGGAGGGACCATGGCCCACAGCTGGGTCATGTACTTTGATGACGAATTTGAAGCCTTCAAAAAATACGCAGAAATCTACCCTGATAATGTGGTCCTTCTCATTGATACGTATGACGTCATCCATTCCGGTCTGCCCAATGCCATCCGAACAGCAAAGGAAATCCTTCATCCCATGGGCAAAAGGCTTAAGGGCGTGCGCATTGATTCTGGGGACCTGGCTTACCTTTCCAAACGGGTTCGTAAGATCCTTGATGATGAAGGCCTCCATGACTGCCAGATCGTGGCTTCAAACAGTCTTGATGAATATACCATCCGCTCCATCCTTGATCAGGGAGGACGCATCGATTCCTTTGGCGTTGGGGAACGCCTCATTACCGCTAAAAGCGATCCGGTCTTCGGCGCGGTTTATAAGCTTGTTGCTGTTAAAAAGCAGGATAAGACTTGGACGCCGCGCATCAAGGTCTCTGAATCCATTGAAAAGATCACAAACCCTGGTCGGAAGGACCTGTACCGTATCTATAACAGCAATGGCAAAGCCCTTTGTGACCTTATTGCCTGTGAGGGAGAAACGGTTGATCTTTCAGCACCCTTCCGCTATGTCGATCCCAAGGAACCTTGGCGTCTCCGTCACTATACAAACTGCACGGCCAAAGCTCTCAAAGTTCCCGTTGTCCGTGACGGCAAGGTAATCTATCAAACCCCCAGCCTTGAAGAAATCCGTGATTATGTGCGCCATCAATTGACAGAAGAAATTTGGGAGGAAGAACAGCGCTTTGAAAATCCGCATCCTCACTTTATGGATATGACGCCGGCCTACTACGAAGAAAAAATGCAGGTCTTGGCTCAATCAAGAAAAGGCCGCTAAAACAAAAAATTGACCCCTGTCCTTATGAGGATGGGGGTTCTTTTTTTATCTATACGTTTTTTATATGATACACAAAGTAAAATAAGTATTTTACAGGAAATGAAAGGTGCGGTACAGTAAGGAAAAGAATCATAAGGAGGAATTTCCATGAAAACGAGCGTTCATCATAAAATGCAAAAGATCATGCGTCTTGCCGCCCTTTGTCTTGTCTTAGGAATTCCCACACCAGGAGGTGCCCAAGCTGCAGATCCTTGGTTTGCACCTCTTCCGGAAAAGCTGCCCAAGCCTCAGCATCTAGATCATGGTGCCGATAACTTCTATCAAAGCAAGCTTGTGACCATGAAGCCTGTTATCTTCAAGAACCAATTCGACATGAAAGTCGCTGGCAATCTCTACATCCCCAAAGATTATAAAAAAGGGGAGAAACGGGCCGCTCTCATTGTTGGGCACCCTATGGGCGCCGTAAAGGAACAAAGCGCAACCCTCTATGCCCAAAAGATGGCAGAACAGGGTTTCATTACCTTGGCCGTGGATACGCCTTTTTGGGGTTCCAGTGAAGGTACGCCCCGCAACAGCGTCCTGCCAGACCTTTATTCCGAAGCCTATATGGCGGCTGTTGACTATTTAGGGACCCGTCCCTTTGTGGACAGGGAAAAGATCGGAGCCATTGGCATTTGTGGAAGTGCGTCCTTTCTTGTCAGTGCGGCTAAGATCGATCCCAGAATCAAGGCCCTTGCCACTGTTTCCATGTATGATATGGGGGCCGCAAACCGCAATGGCCTTCACCACTCCTTTAGCCTTGAGGCTCGCAAGGCCTATCTAAAAGCGGCGGCTGAGCAGCGGTATGCCGAATTTGAAGGGGCTTCTCATAAGCTTATGGGCGGTACGACCCATACGCTCACAAAGGATACAGATTCCATTCAGCAGGAATTCTATGATTACTACAGGACGACAAGGGGCGCTGCCAAAGGCAGGGGACAGGACATGAATACAACGACCCATCCGACCTATACAAGCAATGTCAAGTTCATGAACTTTTATCCTTTTGATGATATCGAGACCATTTCGCCGCGGCCCCTGCTATTTATTACTGGGGACCAGGCCCATTCCAAGGAATTCAGTGAGGATGCTTACCGTCGTGCCCAAGAGCCAAAGGAACTTTATTATGTAAAAGGAGCGGGTCACGTCGATCTCTATGATAAGACGGAACTTATTCCCTTTGCCAAACTGACGGATTTCTTTAAAAAGGAACTGCAGTAAAAAAGAAGAGACTGTGAAAAAATGAGAGAATCATTTCTTCACAGTCTTTTTTTGGCTATTTCGTCAGGCGTTTTTTGCTTTCTTCAAGAAAGAGTTTGGCCGGTGCTGAAAGTTCACGGTGTTTTTTCCAGATGAGAAAGGCTTCTTCGTTAAGGACAGGACGAAGGGGGCGAAAAACAAGTATTTCAGATCCCAAGGGGGAAAGGGCTTCGTACGTCAGGACGCAGCCCATGCCGCCAAGGGCCATCTTGATGCCATTATTGACGAGGCTGTACGTGCCTGTAATGGATAGGTCTGAAAGCTTTTTATGAAACCATTTTTCCATGGTTCCATTGCGCAGGGATTGTTCGGAAAGGATGATGGGATAGGCCATGAGCTCTTCTGCACAGATGCTTTGTTTTTGGGCGAGGGGATGGTCCTTTTTCATGAGCACGCCCCACCTTTCTTTTTTCTTGATGGGAAGGCTCTTGTAGCGTTCATCCTGAAGGACTTCAAAAACAAGTCCAAAATCAGCAAGCCCTTTATCGAGCGATTCGAGGACGAAGAGGGTATCCCCTGAATTGGTTCTGAGACGGAGGCGGGGATAGGTCTGTTGCAGTTCTGACATCATCATGGCGATATCGCGGAGCGAATCCGTTTCACCAGCTGCAAGATAGATGTCCCCACTGATCTCCTGGTCTTTTTTCATTTCTCCTTCCGTCCGGTCCACCAAGGAAAGGATTTCTTCCGCGCGGTGCTGCAGGAGACGGCCAGCCTCGGTAAGAATCAACCCTTTTTTGCTGCGTATAAAGAGGGTTTTTCCCAGTTCATGTTCCAGTTCCATGAGGGTCCTTGACAAGGTGGGCTGCGTCAAATGAAGGACTGCTGCCGCCTTGGTCATATTTTCTTCTTGGGCGGCCGCCAAGAAGTAGCGTAGGGATCGCAGCTCCATATAGTGCCTCCTAACGATAGAAAAACTGCATGATAAAGGACAGAAACATTATTTTATTTATTATATCATCTTCTTTTGCTGGTGCAAAGGGAAGCTGAGTGGGGAAAAGAAGCTCCTTAACCAAACGTATCAGTATTCCAGGTCATCTGATGGATGAAATGATTTCAAGAATCGATGCAGATTGATTCAAAGCTGTCCTTTTTTTTGACTTCTTTTTATTGTCTTGATAGACTGGAATCAGTTACTTGAATGGAATACAGAAAGGAGTAGGAAAAGATGGGAAAATGGAGTCATGTTTTATCGGCGGCAATCCTAACGGTAGGAATTTGCCTAGGCTATGGGCAGGAAGCCCATGCCATGGTGGGCGGAAAACCGGTCATCGGGATTTCCTGGAAAAGTCCTAAACAGGCAAAATCGTATGAGGCTTTCAAAAAGATCATTACGATGGCCGGTGGGATCCCTGTCGAACTGGATCAGATCAAGAGCACGGATGTTACCTACGCTGCCGATGGAACGGTGGATAAGGCCTATGTGGAACCTTCTGGGATGCTGAAGCAGGCCTATGCCGACAAAATTCGCCAGGATGGATTCAAACGAACCAATATCAAGACCGTGATGCAGGGAATCGACGGTGTATTTGGGACAGGTGGGGAAGACATCAGTCCCTCCCTGTACAAGGTGCCGGAGACAGAAAAAAATCACGGTGAAACAATCAATGCGGCCCGGGATATTTCTGACTACGCATTGCAGGACTATTGCCGCCGTCATGACATTCCCGTTCTTAACGTATGCCGCAGTGAGCAGATGATGGGCATTGTGTACGGCGTCACCTTCATCCAGGATATTCCTGATTATTACAAGAACCAGGGCGTTAAGGCCTATAAGGAAATCCATCGTATGGCACCGGGGACGCCCAAACGGGACTACACCCATCATGCAATCCGCATCCTGCCCGTAAAAAGCAAGTTGCGGAACATTGTAGGGGCCGATACGTTTGACAAGGTTTCTTCTTGGCATCACCAGAATATCCTTTCCGTTGAAGGAACGGGTCTTATCCAGACGGCAGAATATACTGATCAGGGCCTGAGCCTTATCGAGGGCGTTGAAGATCCTCGCCGCAAATTTGCAGTCGGGCTTCAATTTCATCCGGAAAATGATCTTAAAAAAGTCGTCCTGAACCATGAAGACCCCAAAGGATATGCTGATGTTGATACCTGCCTTGCCTTCTTTAAGGCACTGGTTGCTGCTTCCAAAAAATAAGGACAAAAGAAATGCCCGCTCCGTCTGGGAGCGGGCATTTCTTTTGTCCTTATTTCCTACTCGTCAGGAGCGGGTCTTTTTCAGTAAAGTACTTAAAAATAAGCTCTTTATAGCAGGCCATGGCCTTGCTGACATAGGTATCCTTTTTGTGGACCGTGCACATTTCCCACAAAGGATCGCCAGGAATCCGGTAAAACGCCACATCGTCCTTGCCGCGGATATAGCCGGCCGAGGTGATGGTACAGGCAAGGCCGCTTGCTACAATCTTCAACAGGGCGCGGATGCTGCCTGATTCAAATAGGACATAAGGACGGATCTTGGCTGCTCCAAGGATCCGGTTGATGAGGCTTCGCATGGTCGATTCTTTGTAGATGAGCACAAAGGGCAGCTCCTTGATTGCTGATAGATCCATATAAGGAAGATCTTCCAAATAGGTCCCCACGGGCGCTGCGTTCTTGGCCAGGGCATGCTTTCGCGGCAGGCACAGGAGCAGGGGTTCATAGCGGATGTGGTCATACTGGAGGTCGGCCAATTTCTGCTGCTCCGAAAGCGTGACAAGGCCCAGGTCCACATAACCCTGGGCAATCTGGAGCTGCTGGTTATGGACGCGCATTTCGTGAGGTTCCACGATGATGCCGGGAAACTGACGGTGGAAAGCAGGGTATGTGGCAACAAACATATCGAGGCCGCGTTCACGGGAAAAGGTAAAGGAAAGATGCCCCAAGTTATCTTGGGCAAGGTCGTTGATGATGTTGTAGGCTTCCCTTTTTTCAATGAGCATCTGTCGGCCGTATTTTAAGTAGACTTTTCCTGCATCTGTTGGCGTCAGGTCGTGCTTTCTGCGGTAAAACAGCTTGATGCCCAAGGCATTTTCCAGTTTGAGAAGCTGCTGGTTGAGAGCGGACTGGGTTACAAAAAGCTGCTCGGCTGCCCGCGTGATGTTCCCCGTTTCTGCGATTTTAACGATGTATTCAATTTGTTTAAGGTCCATGGATGCCTCCTTGGGCATGTGTGCCCACTTTTGAAAATGGGAGAGCCGCTGACAAGTATCGTTTCCTGCAGAGGTGGCCCTTCTTTGGGAATTAGGTTAACTTTCAATTAGAATTTCTTAGAATAATTCTAAAAACAAACAATTTGAATTATAGTACCATGCACCGTACAATAAAGTCAACGAGAGAATCTTGAAAAGATTCTAAAATAACTGAAAACACTTATTTCAGGATGGGCGTCTGTAACAAGATGCATAACATGAAGGAGGAAAAAGCGTAATGGTTCCTGTGATTACCAAAATGGAAGTATATCCTGTTGCCGGTCACGACAGCATGCTGCTCAATCTCAGTGGAGGTCATGCACCGTACTTTACCCGCAACATCGTGATCCTGACGGACAGCGAAGGCAATACAGGGGTAGGGGAAGTTCCGGGGGGGCCCAAGATCACGACAGCCCTTGAAAATGTGAGCGACATTGTTGTTGGGACGAAAGTCTCAGATTATCGCAATACGCTTCTTAAGGTCCAGGCTGAACTCGATAAGAGCGGCGAAAAGGATGAACGCGGTGCCCAGACCTTCGACCTTCGTACAGGTGTCCATGTTCTGACAGCAATTGAAACTCCCTGCCTTGACCTGTTGGGTAAAGCACTCGATATGCCAGTCTGCCGCCTTTTAGGTGCTGGTCAGCAGCGTGATTTTGTCCGCTTCCTCGGTTACCTGTTCTTTGTTGGCGACCGTAAGAAAACGGATCTGCCATATCAGTCTGAAGAAGATTCCGACTGCCAGTGGTACCGTCTTCGCAATGAAGAAGCCCTTGATGCCGAACATGTTGTGGCCTTGTGCAAAGCAGCCAAGGACAAATACGGCTTCAAGGATTTCAAACTAAAGGGCGGCGTCCTTCGCGGCGATGAAGAGATGAAGGTCATCAAAGCCATGAAGAAAGCTTTCCCTGATGCCCGTATGGATCTTGATCCCAATGGGGCTTGGCACCTTGATGATGCTGTCCGCTATGTATCCGATATGCACGGCATCCTGACCTATTGTGAAGATCCCTGCGGAGCCGAAGACGGTTATTCCGGCCGCGAAATCATGAGCGAATTCCGCCGCCGCACTGGTTTCCCGACGGCAACGAACATGATTGCTACGGATTGGCGTCAAGTCGGTCACTCCCTGGAAAGCCAAGCAGTCGACATTATCCTTGCCGACCCGCATTTCTGGACCATGAATGGTTCTGTCCGTGTGGCTCAGATGTGCCACGAATTCGGCTATACATGGGGCAGCCACTCCAACAACCACTTCGATATTTCCCTTGCCATGTGTGTCCATGTCGGCGCTGCCGTGCCGGGTGAATACAATGCCCTTGATACGCACTGGATCTGGCAGGAAGGCCGCGAACGCCTGACCAAAGAGCCGCTCAAGATTGTGGACGGCGGGATCAAGGTCCCGGATAAACCGGGTCTGGGGATTGAAATTGACCGTGACCAGGTGATGAAGGCCCATGAACTTTACAAGAAACATTGCTTGGGCGCCCGCAATGACGCCATTACCATGCAGTACTTGATCCCGGGCTGGAAATTTGATTCCAAGTCTCCGTGCCTTGTACGCTGATAAAAAATGACCTGCTGAAGTGAGGCGGCAGGGCGGACGGGAAAGGAGTGAGGCCTTTCCCGTCCCATCTACGTAAATAAGAAAATATGTGAGGGAGTTTCAAAAATGGCAGAATCTACACGGATGCTCCTTGGCTTAAGCCTTGGCATCATCACCATGATCATCTTGGTTGCCAAAACCAAGGTCCACAGTTTTATTGCAATGCTCTTAGCTGCCTTGATCACTGGCATTATCGGCGGGATGCCGATCGTGACCGTCAAAGCAGCGGATGGAAAGACCATCGTTGGTGTTATCAATGCCATCACCACGGGCTTTGGCAACACCCTGTCAAGCACGGGCATCATCATTGGCCTAGGCGTCATGATGGGCGCCGTCCTGGAAAAATCCGGCGCGGCCGAACGTCTTGCTGTAAGCTTCATCAAGGCCGTAGGCAAGGGCAATGAAGAATGGGCCCTGGGTGTGACGGGCTGGGTGGTTTCCATTCCAGTTTTTGCGGATTCGGCCGTCGTTATGCTCTGTCCGCTCTGCAAGGCCATTTCCAAGGTGACGGGCAAATCCGTCATCGGCTTGGGACTTGCCCTTGCCTGCGGGCTTCAGCTGACACACGTCCTTGTACCGCCCACGCCGGGACCTTTGACGGCAGCGGGTATGCTCGGCGTTGATGTTGGTCAGATGATCGCCGGTGGCGCACTCCTGACGATTCCCATGCTGATTGTGGTCGTGCCGTATTGCATGTGGATTGGAAAGAAAATCTATCAAGTCGTCAATGAGGACGATGAATATGTTCGTCCCAGTAAGGACGGCGAAATAAAACTGGCCTCGACGGATCTTTTGGACCAGTTCCTGAACCGTGACGACCTGCCCGGTTTCTGGATTTCCGCAGCACCAATTGTGGTGCCGCTCTTCCTGATCCTGTTAAAGACTGTCCTTGACCTTGCTGGCGTCGATAAGGCGGCTTATTATTACCCGGCCCTGGCTCTATTTGGGAGCCCCATCGTTGCACTGATGATTGGCTGTCTTATTGCTATCTATGGATTAATGCCGGACCGAAAGACCAAGGAAGTCCTTGATATCATGAATGAAGGCATCAAGGATACAGGGCTCATCATGCTCATTACCGGTGTAGGCGGCTCCCTGGGCTACGTTGTTCGTGCTTCCGGCATCGGCAGTGTCCTCGGCAGCATGGTTGTAGGACTTCCCATTCCGGCTGTCCTCATTCCTTTCTGCATTGCAGCCCTGATGCGAATTGTCCTTGGTTCTGCTACGGTTGCCATCGTTACGGCAGCTTCGCTGACCATGCCTCTTATGGGGCAGCTCACCATCAGCCCGCTACTTATGGCCATGAGCTGCTGTGTCGGTGCCATTTCCTTCGGCTATTTTACGGATTCCGGATTCTGGGTATGGAATGGGATGTTTGGTGTTTCCGATCTTAAGGAACAGCTTGCCTGCAAGACGGCTGTTTCCATGATTATGGCGGGTGTAGGGCTCGTAGAGCTGCTCGTCATCCAGTTCTTTCTGTAAGTCAAACCAAGGGAAAAGCAAGTGCTTTTCCCTTTCCTGCAAGACAGGGGAGGCGATTTATCCATGTATAAGATCTTGATTCCAAAAGCCTTGAAAGAGTCGGCGCGTACGTTCCTTATGGAAAAAGGCTTTGAACTCGTCGAACTGGAAGGCACGGATGAAGAAACCATGAAAAAGGCAATCAGCGACGTTGATGCCGTCATTGCCCGTACGGAAAAATATACACCGGCTGTCATTGAAGCCGCTAGGAACCTCAAGATCATTGCCCGTTACGGCATTGGCTATGAAAACATCAATCTTGAGGCCTGCGACAAAAAAGGCGTCACCGTGACGCTTGCCCGTGGGTGCAACACCTATTCCGTGGCTGAGCATGCCATTACCCTCATGCTCGCTGCCTTGCGCCAGATTTCCCAACTTGACCGGGAAGTCCGCAAAGGAGATTGGAAGAGCCGCGACCGTGTGGAAACACACGAAGCCCGCGGCAAGGTCTTCGGTTCCATCGGCATTGGGCCCATTGGCATGGAGGCCGTCAAGATTGCTCATTTTGGGTTTCAGATGAAAATCCTTGTCTATGATAAATTTGTAGACCAATCGAAGTTCCCTGACTGGATTGAATTTACGGGCACGTTGGATGATCTGATGGAACGCAGTGATGTGGTTTCGCCTCATCTGCCCCTTAATAAGGGAACGTTCCATATCCTAAATGAAGAGAGTATTTCCCATATGAAACGCGGCAGCATTCTTCTGAACGTTTCCCGCGGTGCCATCTGGGATGAAAAAGCTGTCTATCAGGCCTTGAAGGAGGGTCGGATTGGAGCCGCTGCTGGCGACGTCTTTGAAACGGAACCGCCGACGCCGGACAATCCACTCTTTGAACTGCCAAACTTCATTGGGACGCCGCATACAGCGGCCCTTAGTGAAGAAGCTGTTACTGCGGTTGCCATGAATTGTGCTCATGCCATTGATGATCTTTTTTCTGGCAAAGAGCCGCTTTATATCATCAATCATCCGGCCCGCTGAGGGCTGGGGTGCTGTTAACTGTCCTCTAGGGGGACAATCTGTATGGAGGGATGACCATGGAAGGAAAGTTTCTCATCAAGATCAACACAAAGTTCTGCAAGCAATGCGGAATCTGCTCTGCCCTGTGTCCAAAACAGGTCTTTGATCAGGAAGTAGGCAAACCGCCTGTTGCCGCGCGTGCTGACGAATGCATTGGCTGCAGGATGTGCGCCATGCGCTGCCCGGACTTTGCTATTGATGTGGAGGGAAAGTAAATGGGAAAAACTGTCAAGAAATTCATGGAAGGTAATGATGCCATGGTGGCCGGCGCCATCGCTGCCGGTGCTCGTTTCTATGCGGGCTATCCGATTTCCCCGAGTTCGGAAGTCGCTAAGGGGGCTGCCAAGGAACTGCCCCGTCACGGTGGTGTCTATATTCAAATGGAAGATGAAATCAGCTCCATGGCTGCCCTGTGCGGGGCTTCCCTTGCTGGGAAGAAAGCCTTCACGGCAACCAGCGGTCCTGGCTTCTCCCTGATGCAGGAAAACCTCGGCCTTGCTGTCATGAGTGAACTGCCCTGCGTCGTTTATGATGTACAGCGCAGCGGTCCTTCGACGGGGGCTGCCACGAAACCGGCCCAAGGGGACCTCATGCAGGCCCGCTATGGGACCCATGGGGATCACAGCATCATTGCACTGGCTCCGTCTTCCGTCCAGGATTGCTATGACCTTTCCATTACGGCGTTCAACCTTGCTGAGAAATATCGCACGCCGGTCATTTTCCTGGCTGATGAAGTCATTGGCCACCTCCGTGAAACGGTCCGCATCCGCAAACCGGAACCGGAGGAAATCATTGACCGCAAAGCGCCTGCAAAGGGGACGGCTCAAAAAGATTTCCATCCCTATGACTATTCCTCCGATCTGCCAGCTCCCATGGTTGGCGCCGGAGACCGCGACCTCCTTATGAGAACAACGGGTTCCACCCATGATGAAAAAGGTGAATTCAGACCGACGCCGGAAAACATCAACCGTGTAACCCATTATCTCATTGATAAGGTTGAAAACCATACCGATGACATCACCATCACCCGTGAGTATCAGATGGAAGATGCAGATACGGTCATCATCTCCTTTGGCTGCTCTGTCCGCAGCTCCCGTAGCGCTGTTGATCTGCTCCGCAAGGAAGGCATCAAGGCAGGGATGCTGCAGCTTGTAACCGTATGGCCCATGCCAGAAAAAGCCATCCGCAAAGCCCTTCAGCAGGCAAAGACCGTTGTCGTTGCCGAACTCAATATGGGCCAGCTGGCGGGTGAAGTCCGCAAATTCAATGACTATGGTGCCAAGGTTGTTCAAGCAAACCGCACCGATGGCGTCCTCATCACTCCAGAGGAAGTTGTAAGCGCTGTTAAAGGAGGTCGGGAATAATGAAGTCCTACAAGGATTATATGCTCTTTGATAAATTGCCGCAGACCTGGTGCGCCGGCTGCAGCCACGGCATTGTGCTCCAGTCCATTGCCGCTGTTATGGCTGAACTGGAAGTGGATAAGCACGATATGGCCCTTGTCAGCGGGATTGGCTGCTTTGGCCGTGTTGATGACTACCTGGACATCAACTGCATGCACGTGACCCACGGCCGTGCCCTTGCAGCAGCAACGGGGGTTGCCCTTGGCAATCCGAATCTCAATGTCCTTGTCACCATGGGTGACGGTGATGGTACGACCATCGGCGGCAACCACCTCATCCATGCGGCCCGCCGCAACATCAATGTGACGGCCATCATTTCCAATAACTATAATTATGGTCAGACTGGCGGTCAGTATTCTGCTACAACGCCGACCCATAGCATTACCCAGACCTCTCCTTATGGCCATGTTGAACAGGCTTTTGATATCTGTCAGCTTGCCATTGCCGCTGGAGCCAGCTACGTTGGCCGTGCTACGGCCTACAACCCCCTCATGATCCGCAAACTCATCAAGGAAGGGATGCAGGTCAAAGGGTTCTCCCTCATTGAAGTCATGAGTGCCTGCCCGACCCACTATGGAAAATTCAATAAACTGGGTGAAGCTTCCCGTATGCTCAAGCTCATGAACGAGCAGAGCGTCACCGTCAGCCAGGCGGCGAAACTGTCTCAGGAAGAGCTGAAAGGAAAACTCGTTGTGGGCTGCCTGAAGAACGAACCGCGGGATGATTACTATACGGAATATGCCCGGATCATTGAAGCCCAGAAAGTTGAGGATTGAAGATGAAAAAAGAAATCGTTTTAAGCGGTGTCGGCGGACAAGGTGTTGTTTCTGTTGGCGAAGTCATGGGTCTTGCAGCTTCCCTTTATGAAGAAAACCTGAATGCAACCATGTCGGCGTCCTATGGTTCCGAAGCACGCGGAACCTTCACGAAAACGGATGTCATCATAAGCGATGGGGAAATCGGCTATCCGAATGTTGCTTCCCCGGATATTATCCTCTGCTTGGCCCAGGTTGCCTACGACCGCTATGTTGACGCCTTTCGTGATGACACAATCGTCTTTTATGACAGCGAGGAAGTCACGCCAAAGGCGGGCGCCAAAGGTGAACATATCGGTTTCCCGTATCGCAGTGAAGCCATTGCCCTTGGCAGTATCCAAAGCGCTAACTTCGTTGCCCTGGGAACCATGAGCAAAAAGACGGGACTTTTGGGTGCTGAAGGCTGCCTTAAAGCTATCGAAGACCGTTTCGGCGGCAAGAAGAAAGTGGTAGAATCGAACCAAAAGGCCTTCAAGCGAGGCCTCGAACTGTAATCGCTGATCAAGTAAGAGGCGATTGAGGAATTAGAAAAGGAAGAGGAAGGGCATGCGCCTTTCCTTAGAAAGAGGGATTCCCCATGAGTGACAAAGAAGAATTGCGTTACAAGGACGAGCGAAGCGGTATCCTTGTCAATGGAGTGGGGCGCAGCGGAAACCGGGCACTGCTTTACAGCATGGGTCTCGAGGAAGATGATTTCCGCAAACCCATGATCGGGATTGCCAACTCCTTCAGTGAACTCGTCCCTGGCCACATCCATCTCCGTGAATTGGCCCGGGATGTAAGTGATGGTATCCTTGAAGGCGGCGGGATTCCCCGTGAATTCGATACCATTGCCCTTTGCGATGGCCTCTGCCAAGGCCACTGCGGCATGCGCTACTCCCTGCCGAGCCGTGAGATCATTGCTGACTCCGTAGAAGCCGTTGTCGAAGGCAACCAGCTTGACGGTGTCGTTCTCATCGCCAGCTGCGACAAGATTGTACCGGGGATGATGATGGCGGCAGCCCGCTTGTCCATCCCGGCTATTGTCGTAACGGGCGGCCCTATGATTGCCGGTAAATTGAATGGCAGGACCAATATCTGCCTGAGCAACCTGCGCGAATTTGTCGGTGAATATCAGGTTGGCAAGATGACCTATGATGAACTGCGTAAGATGGAAATGGCATCGCTTCCGACGGTGGGTTCCTGCTCCATGTTCGGAACGGCCAATACCATGAGTGCCTTGGCCGAAGTCCTGGGTCTCACCCTGCCCTTTATGGGTACTTGTCCGGCTGTCGCGTCGGAAAAACGGCGCCTTGCCCGTGCCAGCGGCAAACGCATCGTAAAGATGGTCAAAGAAGGCCTTTCCACGGATAAAATCCTGACCAAAGAAGCTTTCCTCAATGGCATCAAGGCCGTCATGGCCCTTGGCGCTTCTACAAACTCCGTCCTGCACCTGATGGCCATTTCCCATGAAGCCCATGCGGACATCACCCTTGATGATTTTGACCGGATCAGCCGGCAGGTGCCCTATCTGTGCAACCTGCGTCCGTCCGGCGCCTATGCTGTGGATGTGCTCCATGATAACGGCGGTATTCCTGCCGTCCTAAAGGCCATCCAAGATAAGATTGATGACTCCCAGATCACGGTCACGGGTCACTCTATCAAGGAAGTGCTGGAAGCCCAGCCCCTTGTGGAAAATGATGTCATTTATCCTCGGTCGGCACCGAAAAACAAGCAGGGCGGCATTGCTATCCTCCATGGCAACCTGGCTCCTGATGGCGCTGTCGTCAAGGCCAGCGGTGTCAAACCGTCCATGCACCAGTTTACGGGCAAGGCTCGCGTCTTTAACAGCATGGAAGACTCCATTACAGCCATTGAAAACGGCGAAATCCATGCTGGCGAAGTCATTGTCCTGCGCTATGAAGGCCCGAAAGGCGGCCCTGGCATGCGGGAAATGTTCCTTGTCACGGCCCTTCTTGTAGGACGCGGCATGGATGAAAGCACGGCCCTTATTACGGACGGGCGTTTTTCCGGTTCGACCCGTGGACCCTGCATTGGACACATTTCTCCGGAAGCGGCTGCTGGCGGTCCAATTGGCCTTATTGAAGACGGCGATATCATCCACATCGATATCCCGAACCGCTCACTGACCGTGGATCTTTCTGATGAGGAACTGGCCGAGCGACGCAAACATTTCAAACCTGTTGTGAAGGCAACGTCTCCGCTCCTTAAGAAGTACTCAGCCCTTGTATCTTCCGCGGATAAAGGCGCCATTCTCCACACCCATGATTGATTTTGATAAGGGACTTTCCTTGCGGCCTATGGTACAATAGGGGAGTCCCTTGTCATAAGAAGGCCCAATGACTATGCTCAAATGAGGAGGTATGCCCACCATGGCAGTAACCTATCGACTGAAACATGTTGGCATCAATTGTGAAAATGAGGCCGAGGCCAAAAAGCTTGTCAGCCTTTTGTGCCATCTCTTCAACATGGAAACGGGTCACGAAAATGATACCCATACCTTTGTTTCCACGGCTTTTGAAGTGATGAAGCATAACAAGATCGGAAAGCACGGGCACATTGCTCTCCAGACCAATGATGTCGAGGCGGCCATGAAAGACCTCGCCTCCAAAGGCATCACCTTCAAAGAAAATACCATTCGAAGAAATGAAGAAGGAAAGATTACTTTTATCTACCTTGATGGTGATATTGCAGGATTTTCCTTCCATCTGACGGTCTAAGCCATCCCCCTCTTATCCTTGGACCGTCTGAAACCCTTCTTTACACGCAACTCTAGGCAGCATGCTGTCTAGAGTTGCGGCGTATCTGGGAAAAGCAAAAAGGAGACCTTGATGGACATATTTGAGAGTCGGACCAGTGTCCGGGCATTTACGGATGAACCTGTGGCCAAAAGTCAGGTGATGGCACTTCTTCGCGCCGCCATGCTGGCGCCTTCGGCGTGCAACCAGCAGCCTTGGCGGTTTTACGTCATTTATGACAAAAAACTTCAACAGGCGCTTTGTGATACCAGCCCCTACGCGGCATTTGGCGCAAAGGCCCCGGTCCTTATTGTCATCACCTATGTGACTGACTGCATCGTTTCTGAATTTGCCCCCATCGATGCCTCCTGTGCCGCGGAAAACCTCTGGCTCAAGACGGCAGAACTGGGGCTTGGCGGAACATTGATGGGCGTTTATCCAAGACGCGAGCGGGCCCTTGCCGTAAAAAAGCTCCTTGGCCTTCCTGTTAAGGAAGAGGCCTTTGCCCTTTTTGCTTTGGGGCACCCTCAAAAGACGCGGAATGCCGAAGACCGTTGGCACCCTGAATGGATCCATGAAAGAAGGTAAATTCATTTCCTGAAAGGAGTATCGTTATGCTTGAAAAATATCTCAATAAAGTTGTGACCGCTGACAAAGCGGCAGAAGCCATTAAAAGCGGCGACTGGGTTGATTTTGGTTTTGGCTCCGGCTTCCCGGAACTGATGGATGCCGCCCTTGCTAAAAGAAAGGGGACCGTAACGGATGTCAAGATCCGCGGCGGCCTTGTCTACCGTCCATCCATTGCCGTTGTCGAATGCGACCCCAACCATGAAAGCTTCGACTATTACAGCTGGCATTTGGGAAACGCGGAACGCAAGTACTTTTCGGCTGGACAGATCCATTTTGCTCCCATGCTGCTTCGCCTTTTGCCGCAGATGTACCGTGAATACCTAACCGTTGACGTCGCCTGCATTCCGGTCTCCAGACCTGATGAAAATGGCTGCTGCGGATTGGGCCTTGCCAGCTATGCCTGGAAGACCATCATGAAAAAAGCCCGGACCGTCATATTTGAAATCAATGAACACATGCCGACTCTTCAGGGTGTGGATGGTTCTCACCGCGTGAGCCTTGACGACGCTGATTTCATCGTCGAAGGGGAACACGCACCGC
Organism: uncultured Acidaminococcus sp.; assembly: GCA_900538365.1. GTDB lineage: Bacteria > Bacillota > Negativicutes > Acidaminococcales > Acidaminococcaceae > Acidaminococcus. Next base: position 29,557 of record UPXT01000001.1, read on the forward strand.
TTGCTGCCAACAAGTACCGTACACCGTCGGAAGCGGACATCAAGATTGCTGAATATGTCGTCAATGAAATCCCCAATGGCGCCACCTTGTCCCTTGGTGTGGGGACCGTTCCCTTTACCATTGCCGAAATGCTCGCAAAATCCGATAAGGAAGATCTGGGCTGCCATACGGGGACCATCAGCGATGCCTTCCTGATGCTCTATCAAGCTGGAAAACTGACGGGCCGCAGGAAGGAAATCAATACCGGTCTTGCCGCATGGAACCTTGCAAGCGGCAGTGCAGAACTTTATCAGTGGCTGAACGATCGCCCGGATCTGTTCTATCCTGCCGATGTGGATTATATCCACAATCCGCGCAACATGGAAAAACTGTCGAACTTCATCAGTATCAACGGCGGTGTCCAGCTTGATCTCATGGGACAGGAAAATGCTGAATCCGTCGGGACCCGTCAGCTTTCCGGTACGGGCGGCCAGCTGGACTTCCTAGAAGGGGCTTTCCTCTCCCCTGGCGGGGCGGGTTACATCTGCATCAATGCGGCCCGCAAGGATAAGAAAGGGCAGCTTCACTCCAATATCCTTGCTGCCATTCCTGGTGGAAGTACTATTTCCGCACCGCGCGGCCTCATCCAAAATGTCGCCACCGAATACGGCGTGGCCCATCTCACAGGTCTTACCTTGAAAGAAAGGGCCTATGCCATGATTTCCGTCGCCCATCCAGCCTTTAGGGAAGAACTGAAGGCCTATGCCGACGCAACCTTTAACTAAGTCATAGGACAAGATCAAAGGCCATGAAGAAAGGCGCAGCTTCTTTCTTCATGGCTTTCTTTATCGTTGTGCCTTTTTTCGTTGAGAAGACTATGGGGGAACGTCAGGCCGCCCATGAAGTCAGCTGAGCTCAATGGAAGTTGGACGCTCCCCGCCTTATTTAGCAGCGTATACCTTTTATGTATGACGCGGTCTGCAGAATAGGTATTGGAAGGAGGGGACCGTTTTCGATATACTGAAAAGAAAGAAAAGAAGAAAAGAGGCACGCCCTTATGACGAAAAAAGTCCTGATCATCTCAAGTTCCCTTCGCAAGGGAGGAAATTCTGAAAAGCTTTGTGACGCCTTTCAAAAAGGTGCGGAAGAAGCAGGCTGCGAGGTGAAAAAAGTGAGCCTTGCCGGAAAGCAACTGGCATTTTGCCAAGGCTGTCTTTCCTGTCAGGAAACGCAGCACTGCGTCCTTCATGACGACGCAGAAGCCATTACGGCAGAAATGAAAGAAAGCCAAGTGATTGTCTTTGCTTCCCCTGTCTACTACTATGGCCTGACAGGTCAGCTAAAGACCCTTCTTGATCGGGCCAATCCGCTATATCCGTCAGATTACAAGTTCCGAGACATTTATTTTCTTTCAAGCGCCGCGGAAGATGAAGCAAAAACACCGTCGAGATCCATCACAGGTCTGGAAGGCTGGATTGAATGTTACCCCAAAGCAAGCCTTAAAGGCACGGTCTTTGCGGGCGGCGTAACGCGCGTCGGCGACATCAAAGGTCATCCGGCCCTAAAAAAGCTTATGATATGGGCCGTTCCCTTGGTGAATGAAGGGGCCGCGAAGAAGGAAATAAAGGAAGGCGCTATCCCTATTTTGACTGGGAGCAAGAATCGCTCCGTTTATCCACTATGAGGCAGCCTCGGTGCGATATTCCTTATTTTATGGATGCAAGGAAGGCATGACGCTTCGTACGATATTTTGTTGCTGGTTGGGGGAAACCCTTACGTCTGGGCGCTTGCCTTCCTGACCCCTTGCCTTCACCTTCCGTGCCCTTTTGCTTCTTTCTAAGGCGGGCTTGGGCGAATCGCCTCGCTGACCGCTCGCAAGGAAACGGCGCACTGTTTATCATCCACCACCAAAACCGGGTCATTTTATTGATAAATGCTTGTTGAAATTTCCCCGTTTCGGTTCCCCCGCCTTGGCAAAGACGAATCGATGCTGCGCATCGAGTTTTAAGGGTAAACACAAACTCGTATCGTTCTGGATGCTGTCATGATCTTTATATAAAAAGTCAGTTTCTGCAGGATCCAAATAAAAATGAAGCGCCCTAAACTGAGCCTGCGCTTACGTTTGGTTTAGGACTTTTCTTACGTTCTTATGCGTTTCAAGTCTTTTTCCTTTGTGTTTCACAGCTCACAGCCCCTTTAGGGGCGCGATTTACGCGCCAGCTGACAATCATCGCGTTCTTCATGCTCCTTTCACTTCATTGCCCTATGATTGGCCCTGAGGTGATAGCCATGAAAAAAATGACAGCGGCCGTATTGGCGGCCTTTCTCATGAGTCCTCTAGGGACATCTTTTTATACTGAGTGCGAAGCTGAAAGTGCGGACCTGCGTGCTTCTATCGCTTCTTTTCAGATGCTGACTCCTGGTCCTCCGCCAGATGGAATGCCCCCGCAAGGGGAAATAGGCGGCTTCAATCCACCGCAAACGGTGATGCAGGGAACTGCGAAGGTGACCGTAACTAAGGCACAAACCCTTACGGAAAAGACCTATACCTCCACAGGGAGCAATGAAAATGCCCTGCGCGTCAAAGGTGCTGCGGTCACGCTAAAAAGCAGCAAAATCGAAAAAATGGGCGGCACTTCGTCTTCCACGGAAGGTGGCGACTTCTACGGCATGAATGCAGCTGTTTTGGCAACGGATGGGGCAGCGCTTACTGTGGAAGATACAGCCATTACGTCAAACGCACCCAATGGCAACGCCCTTTTTAGCTACGGCAAAGGTACGAAAGTATCGGCACAAAATGTCACCATCCATACGCTGGGACGCAATTCCGGCGGTCTTCAGACGACGGGCGGCGCCAGCATGAAAGCCGTTGACGTAAAGGTCTTGACAGAAGGAGATTCCGCCGCGGCCATTCGTTCCGACCGAGGCGGCGGTACGGTCCGCGTTACAGGAGGCGTCTTTGAAACAGCGGGGCTTGGCTCTCCTGCGATTTACTCCACCGCCGACATCGCTGTTTCGGGCGCCAAGCTGTCGGCAGCCCATTCTGAAGGCGCTGTCATTGAAGGAAAAAACAGCATTAAACTGACGGACTGCGACCTCGAAGGCGCCATGGATAAGATGCGGACCATGGGTCCTACGACGATACAGGAAGAAAACACCCAAGCCGTCATGATCTACCAATCCATGAGCGGAGATGCCGAAGAAGGCACCAGTTCTTTTGCTATGCAAGGCGGCTCCCTTAAGGCTCATGAGGGAGATGTCCTCTACATAACGAATACAAAGTGTACCGTTGATTTGGAAAATGTAACGATCAGTCAGGACGATACCTCAAAGGCGCTCTTCCGCGTTACCGGAAACAGTGCCATAAGAGGGTGGGGGACAGCTGGCGCCAATGGAGGAGAGGCCGTGATTCACGCGAAGGACCAGACCCTTTCCGGACGGATTGTGACCGATACCATTTCCAAACTGGATCTCACCTTGGGGGCAGGAAGCACCTTTACGGGTTCGACCCAAATTGAAGAAAATCGTGCGGCGTCAAAAGCGGACGGCACTCTTTCTGTGACCGTTGAAAAAGGTGCCGTGTGGGACCTGACAGAAGACTCTGTTGTGACGCATCTTGTCAATCACGGAACCATCCATAAAAACGGCCATACCTTGACCGTTAAGGCGTGAAAGTGATAGGGGAGTGATGCGAAAGGCCGGCGCCACCCTCCTTTCTTTTTTTACTCGGAGCAAAAATTGCTCCGCTTCGATGCAGTTACGTGCCCTCCTTGCTTGGGAAAGATTCTTTTAAGCGCAAGAAGGGCAAGACGATTCGAAAAAAGTCACGTACCACAATCTCATTTCTAAGACGTCCGAAAAAATAGAGCCCTTGGGGGGCCGCTCCTAGGAATTGTTTCGGATGACAGAAGACCTCTTTTTCGCCTGCGATCCATATTGCTCCATCTGAGCTGTCAAACGCGGCAGGCTTCCTAGTAGTACCGGCCTCTGGCCGCAAGGAAACTCACGCGTCGCCGATTTGTTTTTGGCGGCGCCGCTTCGGAGAACCTTCGCGCAACAGCTCCCGCGTCGCTGCGCTAGCAGATTGCTGGCGTCTCAGGTCCGACGTCGTCAGCCTGCTTTGCGTTTTTCCCCACATCACAGCAGCAAAGTCTGTGCGTTAGCTTGCAATCCGCCTTAACTAGCCGCCCTAGGCTCCATCACCCGATTTTTCATCCAATTTACCCTACAAATTGTTTACAAAAAAATCACACAATATGATAAAATAGGGAAACCATTGGAGCTTGGAGGAACATGGCTGTGAGAAAACGACGCAATATTGATATGACGCACGGACCCCTGCTTGGGAAAATCCTTCTTTTCAGTGTGCCCGTTATGCTGACAAGCCTTCTGCAGATCGCCTTTAACGCGGCCGATGTGATTGTGGTCGGTCAGTTTGCGGGCTATAGCAGTCTTGCTGCTGTTGGCAGTTCGACATCCACCATCTTTCTTTTCATCAACATGCTGGTTGGGATTTCCGTTGGCGTCAATGTCCTCATTGCCAACTATGTTGGCGCCGGAGACAAGGACCGGGAAATTTCCCATGCCCTTCATACGGCGATGACCGTTGCCCTTGTAGGCGGTCTCATCATGGGGAGCATTGCCATCATCTTTATTCCTTACGTCTTGCACTGGATGAGTACACCGCCGGATATCTATGATAAAGCGCTCCTTTATATGCGTATCTATTTTTCAGGAACCCTCTTTCTCATGGCCTATAACTATGGGACAGCAGCGCTGCGCGCCATTGGTGATACGGAGCGGCCGCTTTTCTTCCTCATCATCAGCGGTGTGACGAATGTAGTGCTGAACCTCATCTTTGTCATTTTCCTGAAGCTTGATGTGGCCGGTGTGGCCCTTGCGACTATCATCAGTGAGGCCCTCAGTGCCTTCTTGGTCCTTCGCTGCCTTAGCAAGGAAACAGGACCCTGGCGTTTTGACGTTCGGCGCCTTGCCATCCATCGTCACGCCCTTTACGACCTTTGCCGTATCGGTGTTCCAGCGGGCATCCAGGCCTGTCTTTTTAGTCTTTCCAATGTCGTCATCCAAGGCGCCATCAATACCTATGGCAGTCTGGTCGTAGCAGCCTGCGGCGCTGCAGCCAACATTGAAAACGTCATGTATATCCTCATGAATGCCTTCCATCAGGCGAGCATGACCTTTGTGGGACAAAACCTTGGCGCCGGTAAATGGGAGCGTGTGAAACGGGTCGTTACAATCTGTGTCAGCCTTGTGACCTTTGTGGGCATCATGGAGGCTGTTGCCGCACGGCTCTGGGCACCGGAAATGATTGGCCTTTTTAACAGCAATCCTGATGTCATCGCTTATGGTGTAGAACGGCTTTTGTGGGTGACAGCCCCTTATTTTGTTTTTGGTATTGCAGACGTCCTCGTTGGCAGTATCCGCGGCTTCGGGATCTCCGTTGCTCCCATGGTCGTGAACCTTTTTGCGACCTGCGTCTTCCGCTTGGGCTGGATTGCCTACCTCGGCGCCCCGAACTGCCCTGTTTCCCTTGTTTATTTGTCCTGGCCCATTTCCTGGGTCATCCTTCTTACCGTCCTTTCAAGTTACTGGTTCTACCTCTATCACAAGATGAGCCGCCTTCAAAGACGCAAAGGGGATGTGACCATGACCGCCGCCTGAGGATACTTGTTGTTCAAAAAAATACAGATCCCAAAAAATATCGCTCTCCACACGAGAAAAGGAAATTCTATCTCGTGTGGATTTTTGTTGATAAAATAGAACAGTTAAATGAAAATGAGTTCAAGAAATGAATGAAATATGATAAGTTTTTCAAGATAAAGTAAAATTCATTACAATATAAATGAACTTGCAAATTGAAATTGTGAAGGAATTGTGAATGCCTTAACATGAATAAAAAAGAGTGTATAATGAAAAACATTCAAGAAAGGAAAAAATACCAATCCTCTTCTTGAAGGGAAGAGAATCTTCCCAGCTCATTTGAATCAATCTGAAATGGAGGGATTCTTCATGGTCAAAATGGCAGAAGAAAAGATGCTTCGTACCTGGGACCTCGTTACGGTCTTTCTTGCAACAGGTTCCTTTTCCTCAAAAAAATCTGGCATGACGGGTCCTGCCCGTCAGTGGAATGCGCTCATTTCCTGAAATAAAGGCTGCTGCCTGCGGGCGGCGGCCTTTATTTCAGGAAAAAAGAGTTCACAAAGCCTTCAAGATAGGGTATAGTGAAAGAAAGCTATGTATATTTTCATAAGGATGCCGCATAGACGGCAAAAGGAGGCATGACAATGGACTGCAGTACCATGAAACCGACCGCTTTTCGTGAGCTTGTTCGTTCCGGCCGCTTTACAGGTCAGACTTCTGGCGTATGCAATGGCTACGCTCAAGCAAATCTCGTCATTTTGCCCAAGGACCTGGCCTTTGATTTTCTCCTTTTTGCAACACGCAATCCCAAACCGTGCCCCATCCTTGACGTAACGGAAGTGGGAAACCCCGAACCGCGCCTTGCCGCGCCCGGTGCCGACCTGCGCTATGACATCCCCAAATACCGCATCTATCGTCACGGCGAGATGGCAGAAGAAGTGTCCACCCTTGAACAATATTGGCGTGATGACCTCGTCGCCTTTCTTCTCGGCTGCAGCTTTTCCTTTGAAGGGCCGCTCCTTGATGCGGGCCTTGAAGTACGCCACATCACGGAAGGGCACAACGTTCCCATGTATATTACGAACCGTGAATGCATTCCTGCCGGTGTCTTCCACGGACCGACTGTCGTTTCCATGCGCCCCATGAAGATGAAGGACGCCATCCGTGCCGTAAAGGTCACAAGCCGCATGCCCAACGTCCATGGCGCTCCGATTCATCTGGGGGACCCTGCCGCCATCGGAATCAAGGACATCAATCATCCTGATTTTGGGGAACCAAGCACCATTCGCCCCGGCGAGATCCCGGTATTTTGGGCCTGCGGCGTAACGCCTCAAGCCGTCGCCATGGCCGTAAAACCTGAGTTTATGATCACGCATGCCCCCGGTCACATGTTTGTAACCGACCTTCTTAACTCAGAACTGAGCATTCTCTGATTACTTTGGATCCACGCCCCTTGCGGAGTGGGTCCTTTTCCGCAATTATCCAAAGGAGCTTTCTATGAATATCACCGTTTACTGTGGATCCCAGTTTGGTGCGGATCCTATTTACCAAGAAAAAGCCAAAGAACTGGGGCAATGGATCGGCACAAATGGCCATACCCTCATCTATGGAGGCGGCAAGATCGGTCTCATGGGTGCCGTAGCGGACGCGGTGCTTGCTGAAGGGGGTACCGTCATTGGGGTCATCCCGGAATTTTTGAAGACCCCGGATAAGGTCCATGACCGGCTCACAAAGCTTTATACGGTGAAAACCATGGAAGAACGCAAAAGGCGGATGATCGACCTAGGGGAAGCCTTCATTGCCCTTCCCGGCGGTCCGGGGACCTTGGAAGAAATCTCCGAAATCATGAGCCTAAGACGCCTCAAAAAGTGCACCGCCCCCTGCCTCATCTACAATGTAAGCGGCTACTATGATCCTTTGGAATCCATGTGCCAGCGCATGGGACGGCAGGAATTCATCGTTTCCGACTATGAAGAAATTGTGCTCTTTCCTCGCTGCCTCGACGAAATTCGTTATTATCTGGAGGAGGAAGAAGGATGAAGAAGATGATCGTAGCGTCTGACCTTCATGGTTCGGGTTTTTACACGAAAAAACTCATGGCAGCAGCCGCCCGGGAAGAGGCGGACCGAATGCTTCTGTTGGGGGATCTGCTATACCACGGGGCTCGCAATGACCTCCCCAAAGGGTATGCCCCTAAGGAAGTCATTGCGTTACTTTCAAATGCGTCTTGCCCCATATCGGCCGTACGGGGCAATTGCGACAGTGAAGTTGATCAAATGGTCCTTGCTTTCCCCATCATGGCGGACTATGCCCTCATGATGGTAGGGGAACGGACCTATTTTGTGACCCACGGCCATCATTATAACCTGAGTGCCTTGCCGCCCTTGGGCCCAGGTGATATCCTGCTCCACGGCCATACCCATGTGCCCTGTTGGACGCCCTTTGGGACGGATCACTGGGTTCTCAATCCCGGATCCGTGACCTTACCCAAAGAAAATTCGCCCCATAGCTACCTTGTCATTGAAGGAAATCAGGTGACGTGGAAAAAGCTTGATGGGGAGGTTTTCCATGAATTGGAACTTACAAATCACTAGTTTTGTAGTAGGATAAGAAATCAATATTTTATTTGTTGGCTTTTCGCAGAGGCAGCTTGATTGGCTGCTGCGAAAAGTTTTTTTTATGCGAGAAAGCGCATAGAAACACGGTTTATCTCAAGACATCCCAATAAACGGCTTAATAATCATATCATTATGATTATTAATAATAATAATAAAAATCATGAAAATTTTTGATTGACAAATTAGACTAAAGTGCTATGATATAGGACATAACCTAAAACATAGAGGAAATATAGGAATTAAAGGGAGTGGATAAGATGAGTTTTGCAAAAGATCCTGAAATTGCAGCAGAATGGAAAAGGGTAACGGTGAAAAAAGCCATGAACCCTTGCCCCATTGATTTTTCCGAGTTTCATTCCAGTAATCCCCGGGCCCATACGGTTCAAAAGGAATATGATGGACAGGACCATTCCAACTTCAACCGTCGCCAAAAATATGCTGACGATGAGGAACCTCAGTTTACGACGCCCTTTGGCGAAGGACCGGGTTTCCTTCCTGTGGAGGCGGGACGGTATCGTCTTATTTGGTCCCGCCATTGTCCGTGGGCTCATAGGATTGCCATTGCCATCGATCTGTTAGGTCTTGATCAAGTGATTTCCAAGGGGGTTGTTGACCCCCTGCGTCCTGCCGGTGTTGTTGGTGATTGGTTCTTTACTCTTGATCCCGACGGCGTTGACCCTGTTTTGAAGGTCCATTCCTTGGGGGAATGCTATCGTAAAGGCAACCCTCACTATGATCAGCGCAGCACCGTTCCTGCCATTGTTGATGTCACAACGGGGGCTGTTGTCAATAACGACTACCACGACCTTACGACGGAGCTGGAAACGGCCTGGAAAAAATTCTTCCGTCCTGACGCACCGGATCTCTATCCAGAAGCCCTGCGTGATGATATTGATGCCCTCAATGACATCATCTATGCTGACGTCAATCTTGCAGTCAACCTGGCAGCCCTTGTTACCAGCCAGAAGGATTATGAATTCTACTACAATAAAGTCTTTGACCGTCTGGACTGGCTGGAAAAACGTCTTGGTTCACGGCGCTACCTGTTTGGCGATACCATCACCGATCCGGATATCCGTCTTTATGTGACCCTTGCCCGTTTTGATCTTGTGTTCTATCAAAAATATTATGTGAACAAAAAACGGCTCGTGGATTATCCTAATCTTTGGAACTATGCAAAGGATCTTTATTCCCATCCGGCCTTTGGAAAGAATACGGATTTTGACTCCATGCGCAAGCGCTTTTATTATGTAGATCATACGCCTTTTGAAGATTTTCCGCGCATTGTGCCTAAAGGTCTGGATATGTCAATCTGGGAAGAGCCCAATGACCGGGCGGCAAAATTCGCTAAATAAAAGCAGCAGGGGAGGACACTATGGATGAAATTACGGGAACCATTGTCCGGCTCATCAAGGAAACGGATCTGACCCATCGGGATGATCTTTTACTGGAAGCAAGGAGCGCATTTCTGGACTACCTTGCTTCCCTTTATCGGGCGGTAGGGCGACAGAAAGTCAAGGCTGCAGCACACTGGGCCCAGGGCTTTGCCGGTAAGGGTCTTATGGTGGGGCAAAAGGGAACCAGTCACCCTATTTTTGCTGCCTTTTACAACGGGTTTGCTTCCCATTATCTTGACCTTGATGATGCCCAATCAAACATTGCCGGACATTTCAGTACCGTTCTTTTTTCCGTCCTCCTTTCCGTTATGGCGCCGCAGCAGTCCGTGAAAGACTTTTTGACCGCCTATGTTGTGGGCGCTGAATTAGAAGGCCTATTGGGAAGTCTTGTCAATCCAGAACATAAATGGCAGGGATGGCATTCCACGGGAACCTTGGGCCCTTTGGGCGGCGCCTGTGCCCTAGCCAAATGGGCCCAGCTTGACGAGTCTCAAACAGCGCGGCTCTTATCCCTTTGCGGCAGTCAGTCTGGCGGTCTGGGACTGCAGGCAGGCAGTGACGGCAAACCCCTTCATTCAGGCTTTGCCGCAAGAAACGCGGTCTTTGCCTTTGAACTTGTGACAGCCGTCGGGCTGTCCGCTAGGCAAACGCCTTTCAATCCGCAAACGGGATGGCTGAAAACCTTTTCGGCACCAACGGGAAGTGCTGAATTTTTTGAGTCTCACTGGCTCAATAAAGGGCAGATCCTTGACCCTGGATTATGGATGAAAACCCATCCTTACTGCAGTGCCGCCATTGGTGGAGAAGCTGCTTGTAAGAAGCTATGGCAGCAGGGCATTCGGCTCGATGACCTGCAAAAAATCGTTTTTCATTTTCCGCCTGGCGCAGATAAAGCCCTTCGCTATGAGTCCCCTCTAACGGGAACGGAAGGAAAGTTTTCCATGGAATACGTTGCTTATCAGGTCCTGACCCAGGGGCGCGTAGAAGACCGATTCTTTGATCTGGAAAAGGTACCGGAAAGCTTTACAAAAGCCTTACCCAGGATGCAGCGGAGCCGTGATTTGCCGCGTGTCCCCAAAAGTGTGCGCAGGATTGTTGTAACAGTCCTGACAAGATCGGGAAAGGTCATCACGGCAGAGGAATCCGCACCGCCAGGGTCGCCCAATCGGCCCTTTACAGAGGAAGAATTATTCGACAAATTAGCCCTTTCAAAGGATGAAAACTGGGCCGGAAAAGTTATGGAACAAACGAGGAATTGGCCCAAGGGGACCATGGAGTCACTTTGGCCGCTCCTAAGTGTAGAAGCAGGGGAGGAAGTATGATGAAGATAAACCGAGTAAAAAAATGGGCGGCTGTTTTGACCGTTGTCGCTGCTGTCGGTGCATTGGCCGGCTGCGGAAATGATAAAAAAGAAGGGAATGCCCCCCATAAAGAGGCTCAAAAGATTGTGGTGGCCACCCGAGGAACGGCGAAACCGTTCACCTATACGGATGATAAGGGAAACCTCACCGGTTACGATGTGGAAATCCTTAAGGAAGTGGAACGCCGTGATCCGAGTCTGCATTTTGAATTCAAGGCAATGGCCGTCGATGCTGCCATTGTTGCCATGAACTCCAAACAAGTTGATGCCATCGCCAACCAAATGCGGCGCAATCCGGCTCGCGAAGGAAAGTACCTTTATACGAATGTGCCCAATAACTACACGGCTCGGAAACTTGTCGTCAAAGAAGGCCGTACGGACATCAAGAGTCTCGACGACCTCAAGGGAAAGAAAGTTGCCCTTACGGCAAATTCTGAGTTCCGCGATCTCATCAACGATCTCAATAAGAAAAATGGCAATGCCATTGAGGCCATTTACAGTGATAAGGGATCTGCGGAAAACCTGAATCTTGTTGCAACCGGACGGGCAGATGCCGCAGGCGAATATGAATATGTCGTGGCTGCGGCCCGAAAGGACAAGAATCTCCCTGTTGTTTCTGTTGGCCCCGTCTTCCAGTCTGTTCCGACCTATTTCATGTTCCGTAAGGATCCTAAGTTTGAACCTGTCATCCAAAAGATGGATAAGGTGCTAAAAGAAATGCAGGCAGACGGAACCTTGAAAAAGCTCTCCGAACAGTACCTTGGCAAGGACTACACCGTCCAGCCAAAATAAAGAACCAAGGAAAGGAGTGAAACAAAAATGGGAAGTTATTTCAGTTCAGCCTATATGCTTGCCTCGCTGCCCAAACTGGCCGGGTACCTTTCCGTAACGCTATTTGTGACGCTCCTATCCGTTGTTCCAGGACTGATTTTGGCAGCCCTTCTGGCTGTATGGAAGGATCAGGGATCGCGCATAGTAAGTGGGGGCTATCGAATCTTTATTTCCTTTATTCGCAGTACTCCCTTTATCGTCCAACTCTTTGTTGTCTATTTTGGCGTTCCCCAGCTTCTTTCAGGTGCAGGCGTGGATGTGTCGGACCTGCCGCCCTTGCTCTTTGTTTTGGTGATCTTTGCACTCCACGTTGCTGGCTATGGGGCAGAAATTCTGCGTGGGAGCTTAGCGGCCATCCAGCCGGGAGAAAAAGAGGCCGCTGCCAGTTTAGGAATGACGGATGCCCAGATTTATCGGCGTATTGTCCTTCCTCAGGCTTTTGTGCTTTCCATCCCGCCTCTTGTGAATGAGGTCATCAGCACCCTTAAAGGCACGGCCTTGATCTTTAATGTAGGCATTGTTGATGTTATGCGCCAAGCTGAACTCATGGGCGGAAATTCCCAGCGGTATCTGGAACTATACGTGGATGTCGCCATCCTTTATGGGGCGATGATCTTTGCCCTTACTTTATTGGGACGGGCCCTCGAACGTCATTTTCGGATTTCAGAAGACACCTTGACCGTGATAGGAGGAGAATATGAATAGTACAGCTTTTTTTGATCCATCCTATATTGTCTCAGGCCTCGTCTACATTTTTCCCTATCTCAAGGTGACTTTGGGACTGACCGTCAGCAGTGTTTGTCTAGGCACTTTCTTGGCCCTTTTCTGCGCTTTTCTTGAAATCCGAAGAGTTCCCCTTCTTAAGGAACTGGCCGCCCTTTATGTCCTCATCTGCCGCAGCTTGCCGAATATGGTCCTGCTCTATCTGGTTTATTATGGACTGCCCATTTTTGTTATGGCCATGGACCAAGAAGGCGTATTTCATTTTCCCGTGGAAAAAGTAACGGCCCTCCAAGTAGCTGTCGTGGGGCTCACCCTCCATACGGGGGCGTATTTAACGGAGATTTTCCGAGCTGCCTATGAAGCAGTACCGGAAGGTCAGAAAGAAGCCGCCAAATCCATTGGAATGACAGGACTTCAGGCCTTTTTTCGGGTCATCTTCCCTCAAGCAGTAACGGTGGCCCTGCCCATGTTTGCCAATCAGTTTCTTTCGACCATGAAAAGTACAAGTATCGTTTTTGTCATTACCGTAGTTGAGCTTTTTGGTGCAGCCAAATTGTTCAGCGAAGACAGTATGCGCTACTTTGAAGCCTATATGGCGGTAGCAATCCTTTATTGGCTTATGGGCGTCGGATTTGAATTCATTTTTGGGAAGATGGAAGGGAGAAGCAATCGGTTTAGAAAGGGGAATCTAGCATGATCCGCATTGAGCACGTTGAAAAAAGCTATGGGAAACGCCCAATCCTAAAAGATGTCAGCCTTGAGGTGCCAACGGGCAGTGTGACAGTTATCATAGGCCCTTCTGGGAGTGGGAAAACGACCTTTTTGAGAACCCTTAATTTTTTGGGACCCGCTGATAAAGGAACGCTTCAGCTTGATGAGGAACCCATCATTGATATGAAACGGGCCAGCAAAAAGGAAATCCTTCATGTTCGCCGCAATACGGCCATGGTTTTTCAGCTCTACAATCTATTTTCCAATATGACCGTTCTTCAAAATGTGATGGAAGGGCTTGTGACGGTCCAGAAAATGGCCAAAAAAGAAGCCCGTGAAAAAGCCATTGCCTGCCTGCAGCAGGTCGGCATGGCAGAATATCTGAATGCCTATCCCATCCAGCTTTCAGGCGGTCAGCAGCAGCGCGTTGGCATTGCCCGGGCCCTTGCCATGAATCCTAAGGTCATCTTGTTTGATGAACCAACGAGCGCCCTGGACCCTGAAATCGTGGGAGAAGTGTTGTCTGTGATCCGAGAGATTGCCTCAAAATTAAAGATTACCATGATTATTGTGACTCACGAGATTGCCTTTGCCCGGGAAGTGGCCGATCAAGTTGTTTTTATGGAAAATGGCTATATTGTGGAGCGGGGGAGTGCCCAGGAAGTCCTTGTCCATCCGAAAGAGAAAAGGACCCGTCAGTTCCTTAGCCGGTTCCTGGCTCCGCAATGCCTTTCCTGCGATGAAATGGACCCCAAAAAGGAGGCTGCCTTATGGTTGAATACCGCCTCTTGACTAAAGACGATGGAGATGCTTATTTTGACGTCCTCCATCGCAGCTACGCAACTGACCGGCCATATCCACTTTCTTTTGCCGCCATGGATGAAACGCGGGAAGAAGCCGTACAATGGCTTCAGGAAGAGCCGACCTTTGGCCTTTTTGTGGATCATAAGCTCGTGAGTGCCATTTCCCTGCGGATGCCTTGGGGGCATCATCCTGGCCCCTTTGGTGTGCCCCATATTGGACACTTCATTACAGACCCCGATGAGGCGCATCAAGGAAACGCTACTAAACTCCTCCATTATGTAGAGACAGAAATCTTGACCAAGCTGCTTCATGCGCCCGCCGTGACCCTTGGGACGGCCAAGAGTCATCCTTGGCTTGCGGAGATGTACCGGCACCTTGGCTTTACGGAAGTGGGAGAAAAACAGCTTGCTGGGAAAAAGCATGTGACCGTCTATTTTAAAAAAGAACTGTAAGGGATTGAAATGTACCCTCTTTACTGGACACACAGTAAGGAGGGTACATTTCACCCTGCAGTTTTTCTTTTTGTCACAAATTGTCCAAATCTTTTGGGTACAATAAAGAAAACATTTCTGCCAGGAAGTAGGAGGACAAAAATGATCAAGAAACAATTTATTGCAGGCGTTCTTGCTGCATCCCTTTTTGGCTTTGGCGGTGGAGTGATGACGGCCCAGGCGTTTGATTTTGGATCTGTTTTGAAACTCGGCGGTATCAGCTATCTCGTCAATCAGTTTGGCGGAGAAATCAATACGTTCATCAACAAAATTTTTTCCCAAAATGAAGTCACTACGGACTATGCAACAAAGGTCGTTCCCATCCTTAGTATGGGAACGGGCGGTTATATTGGAGCGGTCCAGGTTGTGGGGCCAAAAGCTCAGGTGGATAAGGTAAAGGCCGTGGGACAGCTTGAATTTAAATTCAGCAAGATTGCCCGTATCAAGGGACTTATCCCCATTGATAGCATCAATATTACGAACGTGAACCGTGTCGAAGGCGTCGGTGTCTCCGCCGTCATCGACTTCAAGCTGTAAGAGAAAAAGGGCCGCACAGAAATGATGTCATCATTTCTGTGCGGCCCTTTTTGGTGTAGAAGACCCTAGCGCACGACTCCAAAATGGAGGCACGTTCTTGTGAAGAAGCGGAGCGATTTCTGCTCCGAGCCAGTTTTACCCTTCTAACGCGTCTTTCAGTCTCCCAAAGGCTTCCTCAATCACCGCCCTCGGTGCCGCCATATTAAAACGTTCGAATTGAGCCGTTTCAGGGCCAAAAATCTTTCCCGAGTCGAGCCAGAGCTTAGCTTTATCTGTGATGGTTTTTTCAAGGGCGTCATCTGATAGGCCATAGCCGGAAAAATCAATCCAGACGAGATAGGTTCCTTCAGGATCGGTCATGACCGCTTTGGGAAGATGATTCTTGACAAATTCCCGCGTCCAGTCGATATTGCCCTTGATGTAGGCTACAAGTTCCTTTACCCAGGCGTCCCCTTTGGTATAGCAGCTTTTTACGGCAATCTGACCCATGATGCTGCCCTGACTGTAGCCAGCCGCGGCATTGGCCCGGCGATACGCTTGGCGGAGTGTTTCATCAGGGATGATGATATTTCCCGGTTGGAATCCTGCAACGTTGAAGGTTTTGCTGGGCGATGTAAAGACGGCGAGGTTCCTGCGATATTTTTCATCAAGGGTCAGGAAACTTGTGAAGTGATGGGGCGCATAGACAAAATCGCAGTGAATTTCATCGCAGAGAATGATGACATGGTGGGTGAGGCAAAGGTCGCCTAGGCGTTCCAGCTCTTTTCGTGACCAGACGCGTCCCACAGGATTATGGGGACTGCAAAGGAGCAGGGCTTTCACGTTGTGATTGATCATCTTTTTTTCTACATCGTCAAAGTCAATCGTATAGCGGCCTCCTTCATTATGAAGCTGGCTATTGACAAAGACGCGGCCATTATCTTCAATGACTTCACGAAAAGGGTAGTAGACCGGCTGCTGAATCAAAATCGCGTCATTAGCGCGTGTAAAGGCCTTGACGGCTGTAGCAAGACCGTAGACGACGCCGCAGCCCACTGTCACCCATTCGGGTTTGATGTGGTACCCGTGGTGGCGGGAAAACCAACCATCCAAGGCCTCGTAGTAGTCGGCATCAGGATCAGTATAACCAAAGATCCCATGGTCGATACGGGCGTGAAAATCAGCGAGAATATCCTTTGGAAGGGCAAAATCCATATCTGCAACCCACATGGGAAGAAGGTCCGTACGACCTTTTCGCGCAAGACCAAAATCATATTTAAGGCAGCTTGTTCCGTATCGGTTCACCAGTTTATCAAAGGGGCTTTTGAGGGTCATTGTGCATCCTTCTTTCCTACTCATTATGTATGATACATCCTATCATATCGGGGAACACTTTTTCTGTCAATGAATCGCAGGCAGCTTTACTTTTTTTAGATAAGAATAACTTTTGGCTGAAATATGATATTAAATATCGTAAAAACTTAAATAAATATCAATAAATTGATACAATATAAAATATAAATATAATTTGAAATAAAATCTAAGCGTGATTCATCTAAAACTATCTATAATATTTACAAAATCGCAAAATTAATATATACTATCATTTAAAGAAAGGCCTCTTTTGAGAAAAAGAAACGCTAGCTATTTAAAATTATCAATAAAAAACAATGGCTTGTTCGTGAGAATGCCGTTTTGGAGAGCGGTGTAAAAAACGATACTCCGGATAGGGGAAAGGGCTTTACTATGAAGCACCGGGGAAAAAGGGTTACCCATACTTACCTTTTATCACCACGGCCATATGAATGGAATTTCAGGATCAAATGATCTAGGGACTATCATCCATAGGGTCTTTTGTGCTGTAAATCGTGAAGCGGTTTCTATTCTGCCGATGGGACCAACAAAAGGGCCATCTTTCAGTGAGAGGAGTCATGACAATGAAACAACACAAGAACCTTTTAACCAAGGGAACACTTGCCGCTGCCGTGCTTGCCATGGTTTTTGCTGGTACGGCTTTTGCCGAAGTAACGCATATTACGCAGGGGGACGGTGCGACCGTTGTTAAAGATGGAGGCACGAACCAGACTTATATTGTAATCGGTCAGGGCGCTAAGGGATTTATTGGCCGTGGCGGTCAGGAAGAAGCTATTTCTCCAAGCGGAAAAACCGAGGATGCGGCGGGCGCCATTGCGATTGGGGACTACACGTATGCCCGAAGCGGCAGTATCATGATTGGCAGCCATAGTTTTAAAGGCAACATGGGGGATTTAAAAAACATTGATTCCTCTGCCCTTAAAACAGAAGGTGAAGGCGGTGCTTATGGCTTTACCGTTGCTACGACGACCATCGGTACCAATAGCTTTACGAAAGGTTTTTTGGCTTCAACATTTGGTAATTATAATATCCAAACGAGCCGCAATGTCGGCTGGGGAAGACTCAACAATTATAATCTTGAAAACTTTGGCGCAACTGTTGTTGGAACATTAAATAGTAATGAATCCTACACCGCTCCTGAGAAATCTGGCTATTTCAGTAAATCCTATTCCGGGATGGCAAACAGCATCGTCGGGATTGCCAACAGGGTCAATAATTCCAACGGGACCCTCGTGTATGGCGCAGGAAATGAGATTACAAACTCTGTCAAGACGATTACAGGAGTTTCTGATGCAACTTCTTTTAATGATACTACGGCCGTCGCGAAGACACTTCGGGATGCTGTTAAAAAATCTAACAGCGGCGGCGCGACCATGGCCTTTGGTGGCGGCAATAAAGCTGACTATACAAATCTAACTATGATTACGGGCGTCAATAATACTGTTACGGGCTCGTCAGATAAAATCAGCAAGCTTGATGCTGTTATTGGCTATAAGAACACCATCACGAATGCCAGCGATACTAAAATCATCGGCAGCGAGAACACCGTCGAAGACGACGCGCAGAGTAACACCATCATTGGTGACAAGTACACCATTTCGAGCGGAAAGGCGAACAACGTCATTCTCGGCAATGACCATTGCAAACGGCAATGTGACGCTCCTTGGTTATAACACCAATGTGAAAGCTGATGGCGGCGTAGCACTCGGTGCCGGATCCATTTTGAATGACTCGGAATCGGGATTGGATCAGTCCGGGTATAATCCGGCGACGAAGGCAAACGCCACCGACACAAGCTCCATTTGGCGTCCGACCCTCGCCGCGGTTTCTGTTGGTGTCAGCGGCAGTGACACGCGCCGCATTACGAACGTCGCGGCCGGTGTGAATGATACGGATGCCGTTAACGTGGCCCAGCTGAAACAGGTGGCAGGCAGCGCCGGCGGTTCGGCAAACCTCATTGCCGGCGACGGCATCAAGCTCGTCAAGGGTACCGACGGTTCCTGGACAATCAGCACGAACTTCGAGAACTCTGGTTCGGATGAAGTCACTTACAAGGATACGACGAATACGGGGGATACAGCCAACACCGATGGCGGTGCGACCACTACGGACGGAACGGCTTCGGATACCGGCAAGGCGGCTTTCATCGAAACGAAACTTACGGCCGATGACGGCAACACGACGAGCCTTGGTGACAATAAAGACAATAAACTTGGCATCAAAGGCGATGGCTCGAATATTACGACGAGCGTCAGCGGCAGCGATGTGAAGGTTGCCCTCAGCAAGGACCTTAGTGTAAGCAGCATTACCATCAATAACGGCGGTCCGACCATCAACGAGGGTGGCATCGATATGAATGATACGAAGATCACCAATGTCGCCGACGGGGATGTTTATGCAGGCTCCAAAGATGCCGTGAACGGCGGTCAGCTGTGGAACGTCCAGCAAGGCATGAACGGACGCATCAGCCGCCTTGATACGAAGATCAATCGTGTCGGTGCCGGTGCAGCGGCCTTGGCCAACCTTCATCCCCTTGATTTTGACCCTGATGACAAGTGGAGCTTCTCCACAGGCTTTGGTAACTATCGCAATGCCAACGCCCTGGCTATTGGTGCTTTCTATCGGCCTGATGAAAAGAGCATGGTGAACATCAGCGGCACCTTTGGCAACGGTGAAAACATGATTGGCCTTGGTGCAAGTTTCAAGCTTGGCAAGGAATCCCCTGTGACGAAGGGCAATCTCCAAAAGACCATTACGAATCTCCAGACGCTTGTGGCAAGTCAGGATAAAGCCATGAAAGCCCAAGATGAGAAGATTGCCAAACTGGAAGCCATAGTTGCCCAGCTCATGGCGAAATAACTTCATCTAAAATGAAAAACTCCGCCCTTCGGGGACGGAGTTTTTTGTGGTTCTATAATTTATTTTGGGGCGATGCAATCAGTGGTTGATGAGACCGAGGCGAGCAATCATTTCCATGTCTTCTTTGATGGTTGTTCCGCTTGTAGTGAGCATGTTGCCCGTGATGGAAGCAGATGCACCATGGAGCAGGGCTGATTCCCCGTTATCGGGCAGCAGCTTGCGTCCTGCGGCAAGACGGATGTTTGCCGTCGGGTTAATGAAGCGGAAGAGGGCGATGGTCCGCAGGATGTCTTCGGCAGGAAGGGAAGGACGGCCTTCCATCCCTGTTCCGGGAATGGCCATAAGGGCATTGATGGGGATGGACTGGATGCCGAGTTCCTGAAGGGTAAAGGCCATATCAATGCGGTCCTGCCAAGTTTCTCCCATGCCGATGATGCCGCCGGAGCAAACGCAGAAACCGACGCGCTGAGCGGCCTTGATGGTGCGGATGCGGTCATCGAAGGTATGGCTCGTGCAGATGTGGGGGAAAAAGCGGCGGCTTGTTTCGATGTTATGATGGTAGCTTGTGACGCCGGAAGCAAAAAGACGGCGTAGCTGTTCTTCGCTTAAGATTCCATGGGACGCGCATAGGTCAATCGTAAGGTCTTTTTTCATGTCCTTATAGATGGAAAGGGCTTTTTCAAAATCCTTTCCCGTCAGGGCACGGCCGCTCGTGACCATGGCAAAGCGGTTGGCACCTGCGTCCTGGTCCATTTTGGCCGTCTCCATGATGGTCTTTTCATCAAGGAAATCGTATTCATCACAGTTCGTATGATGGCAGGCAGCCTGGGCGCAGTATTTGCAGTTTTCACCGCAGCGTCCGCTCCGGGCATTGATGATGGTGCAGAAATCAACATGGTTGCCGCAAAAATGGCGCTGCAGGGCGCCGGCGCCTTCTTGAAGCGCTGTGAGCGGCAGGGTCAGCATATCCTGGACAAAGGCATCGTCTTTTTTGAACCGATAGCCATCGATGATGGATTGTGTCATGGTTTTGATCGTTTGATCTGACATGGTCTCATAACCTCCCTTATGTGTACAGGTACCAGTATAACGAAAAAGAAAAACGAGAGTCAACGGATAAATAAATATGGTTAACATAAAAACAAAAAAGGGTACAGCAAGATCAGTTTCTTCGTACTATCGTGATAAAATCACGAAAATATCATGAATCACTTAATTAATTTAAGAAATTCACTAAAAAACTAGAAGATACTGGGCAATTGTAATCGTCCGACAACTTGAATTATAATGAAGTCGAGAAAAACAACGGGCTGCCGCGCAGCCTGTCCAAAGAAAAAGGGAGGTTTATTTATGACAGCTCCTCTTGTCATTCGTGTCAAGGACCGCGATAACGTTGCCGTTGCCGTCCATGATTTGGAAACAGGCATTGAAGTCATGCCCGGTGTTCTTACCCGTGACCCCATTCCTCAAGCCCATAAGGTGGCACTCGTGGATATTCCCAAAGGGGGCGAGATTATCCGCTACGGCGTTGTTCTCGGTTATGCCAAGCATGATATTGCCTGCGGCAGCTGGATCAATGAACACATGCTTGATCTGCCTCAAAGTCCTTCGGTTGAACATATGGAATATGGTACCCACATCGTCCCTATGGAAGAACTCCCCACGCCGCCCCGCACGACGTGGATGGGGTATAAAAATGCCGTGGGGCCTGCCGGTACACGCAATATCCTCGGTGTTGTGACGACCGTCCAGTGTGCGGCCGGGGTGGTCAACAAAGCCGTGCAGAAAATCAAACAGGAACTTTTGCCCAAATACCCTCACGTTGACGATGTTGTTGCTGTGAACCATCCTTATGGCTGTGGGGTTGCCATTAATGCCCCTCTTGCCGTCATTCCTATCCGGGCCGTGAGAAATCTCATCCGTCATCCGAACTTTGGTGGACAAATCATGCTGGTTGGTCTGGGCTGCGAAAAATTGACCTACGAGCGGCTCCTTGAACCGGATGAAATCAATGCTGAAAACTGTCTCACCCTGCAGGAATGCAAGGGACATGACGCCATGATGAAAGCCTTGATGGATATGGCTGAGCGGAAACTCCAGCGCCTCAATCAGCGGCGCCGTGAAGCGCTGCCCTTATCTGAACTGGTTGTCGGCATGCAGTGCGGCGGCAGCGACGCCTTCTCGGGCCTTACGGCAAACCCCAGTGCCGGGTATGCCGCTGATATGCTTGTCAAAGGCGGCGCCACGGTCATGTTCAGCGAAGTCACGGAAGTGCGGGACGGTGTCCATATGCTGGCTGCCCGCTGCGTCAATAAGCAAGTGCGGGATAAACTGGCTGCCGAAATGAAATGGTACGATGATTATCTAGCAGAAGGCGGCGTTGATCGTGATGCCAACCCGACGCCGGGCAATAAAAAAGGCGGCCTTGCCAATATTGTGGAAAAAGCCATGGGGTCCATTGCCAAAAGCGGGACAAGCCCCATTGTGGAAGTCCTGTCGCCGGCTGAAAAACCGACCAAACATGGACTCATCTACGCCGCCACACCGGCTAGTGATATCGTTTGCGGGCCGAGCCAGCTGGCAAGCGGCATTGGGCTGCAGGTCTTCATGACGGGCCGCGGCACTCCCTATGGTCTTGCCATCGCTCCTGTCATCAAAGTCTGCAGCCGCAATGAAATGAAGGACAACTGGTTTGACCTCATTGATATTTCTGCTGGTGGCGTCGCTACGGGCGAAAAGACCATTCCTGAAGTCGGAACGGAGATCTTCAATTATATCCTGGATACAGCAAGCGGTACGAAAATCCCTTATTCCGACCAGTATGGCTTCCATAACGACCTGTGTATTTTCAATCCAGCCCCGATTACCTGATGAAAAATAAAGCTCTTGCTCTTTTTCCTTAGGGAGCAGGGGCTTTTTTCGTATCATCTTGCTGTGTTACAATGGGGAAAAAAGGAGGAAAGATTCTATGGAAAGAACACTGCCTAAAGCTGGGGAAACTTGGCTTCATTTTAAAAATAAACGCTATGAAATCATCGCCTGTCCCGTTATCCATTCAGAGACGCGGGAACGTTACTGCGTCTATAAAGCCCTCTACGGCGATGGCGGCATCTACTGCCGTCCCCTCGATATGTTCATGAGTGAAGTGGATCATGTCAAGTATCCTGAAGTAAGACAGAAGTATCGGTTTGAAAAGATTGGGGAGTAGAAGAAAATCGCGGTCAAGCAAAAAGAAAAAGCTGGCTGTAATGCTGCGATGCTAAGGCCGCCAGGATTGTTCGATACGATCCCAAGTACGAATCTTGCTACGGAAGTTTGCTGTTTTAATTCCTTTAGGTGTTTTTACCCACTTACCCTGACGATAAAGTTCTACACACATTAGCTTGAATTCAGTCGTATAACGCAAAAAGTACCCTCCTTACTGGGTGTCCAGTAAAGAGGGTACTTTTCATTTCACGGTCTTTCTTTGATCTTATTCCTTGTCCCCTTCAGCGGCAGCGATGCAGTCATTGATATCTGCAATGAGGGCATCAACGTCCAGCCCATGGGCAGCAGCGCCCTGGCCGATGGTTTCAAAGTTAGCAGCCATGCAGCCGACACAGCCGAGGCCATATTGCATGAAGATTTCGATGATCTCCGGATGCTGCTGCACCGTGAGGATAATCGGGGAATCTGCAGTTACTTTTTCCATGGTAGGATAACCTCCTTGTTCTTTTATCCTAGTCATTATATCGGAGAGGTACAAAGAATGCAATACTTCCCAAAAAGATAGAAAGGAAAGGATACAATGTCCATACCTAGGTAGGGTAAAATAAAGACTTTTTGTTAAAATTTCATATATTTTACCGAAACGATATAAAAATTTCATAGATAGGATGAAATGCACAAGGTGTTGTATTGGATTAAATGCTGACCACAATACCTTGTGTTTTTATTGATTTACTTCTTTTACTGTCCAATTTGAATTCCTCCACACGGCAAAACCCTAGGTAAAATCAGGCTTTTTCGCTCCTAATTGAATTGATTTTTTGGGTATTGTGCTTTATAATGGGGGAAAGTGGTGGAAAGTGGTGAATTTCGGGAAGAAAGGTGGGAATCGCGGCGATGCTCATGGGTGAATATGAACACAGTGTAGACGCCAAAGGCCGTCTTTTTGTTCCTGCCAAACTCCGGAGCGAATTGGGAAAAACATTTGTCATCACCAAAGGGGTTGATGGCTGTATTGATGTCTATCCCATGGATGCCTGGGATCGTCTTCAGCAGAGTTTTGCTCAGCAGACGCTTCCCAAGAAAAAAGCCCGTGATGTCTCCCGCTTCCTTTTTGGGAATTCCATGGAAGTAGAACCTGATAAACAGGGACGCATCCTTCTGCCGCAAACGCTTCGCAAATTTGCCCAGATCGAGGGGACGGCGACCATCATCGGTACGGGAACCAAGGCAGAAATCTGGGATACCAAGCGATATGAAGCCTATAGCAGCGAAGTGGAAAGTGATGTTGCCGCCATTGTGGAAGATCTTGAAATTTAGTGAACGAAAAGAGGGATGACCGTGAACTTTGTACACAAAAGTGTGCTCCTAAAGGAGAGCGTTGACTGGATTGTCACCGATCCCAAGGGAACTTACGTCGACTGCACGTTGGGCGGCGCTGGTCATTCCCATGCCATTTCTGAAAAATTGGACCCGGAGGGCCTCCTTATTGGAATCGATCAGGATGAAGACGCCATTATGGCTGCCACAAAGCGCCTTGAAGATGCTCCATGCAAGATCAAGATTGTTCATTCCAATTTTCGGAAACTGGGAACCATCCTTGATGGGCTGGGCCTAATGAAAGTGGATGGCATCTTTTTTGACCTGGGTGTTTCGTCTTATCAGCTGGATACGCCGGAACGTGGGTTTTCCTATATGCATGATGGCCCTCTTGATATGCGGATGGACCAGGAAGGAAAACTGACGGCGGCTGATGTGGTGAATACGTACAAGGAAGAAGACTTGGCAGACCTTATCTATAAATATGGAGAAGAACGCTGGAGCCGCCGCATTGCCCAGTTCATTGTGGAAAAAAGAAAGGAAAAGCCACTGCGCACAACAAGTGATCTTGTCTCTGTGATCAAGGCCGCCATTCCCAAGAGGGCCCGCCAAGATGGACCTCACCCGGCCAAACGAACTTTTCAGGCAATCCGGATCGAAGTCAATGATGAGCTGAAAATCCTCGACACGACCATGGAAACGGCTGTCAGGCACCTAAAAAAGGGAGGCCGCATTGGCGTCATAACTTTCCATTCCCTGGAAGACCGCATCATCAAGCAAAGTTTCAAACGAATGGCTAAAGGCTGCATTTGTCCGCCGGAATTGCCCGTTTGTGTGTGCGGACACAAACCGGAACTAAAGAAGCTAAAAGAATTTGTTCCGTCAGAAACGGAGTTGAAGGATAATCCCCGTGCTCGGAGCGCGCGGCTCCGCGGGGCCATCAGAATATAGGATGCTTGTTTTAAAAGAATCCTCTTTGATGCGTAAAGGAAGCGGGAGAGCACTCGCTGGATGAAGGAATCAGTAGTAGGGGACATTGTTATGCTTAAAAATAATCATAAGGTCTATGGGACCTTTGCCTATCATACGGCTTACAACTATGGGAATACAGCAGCACAGGAGGAACCGATTTACGAGGTGCCTCCCTACGAACCTGCCAAAAAAAGCCGGACCCGGTCCAAGGCTTCTTCAGCTTCTGCTAAAACGTTTGTATTTTCTGTCGTAATCATGTTAATATTAGTAGCTGCCAATACCTTTCTTGCAAAAGTTGTCATGGACCAGTCCTATAACCTGATCCAGATGAAGAAGCAGGAAGCGGCGCTCATCGACAAGAATGTAACCCTTCGGATTGATGTGAGCCGGCTCAAGAGCCCCAACCGCATTGCTTCGATTGCCAGTAAAAAATTAGGCCTCAATACGGCGAGAGAGAACATCTACGTCAACATCAACGTGCCCTCAAAGAAATAGGGCTCATTTGGCGTGCTGTATTGGGCTTATCCCGCAAAAAAGGCAGCCACCATTGGCTGCTCTTTTTACGTCGCAGCGATTTTGAAACCATTGAGGAGGAATCATTATGGAAAGAACGCTTCAAGACGTGATTTCCCATATTAAGGGATGCACCGTGACGGGCGACCCCAAAAACAAAACCATTACGGACCTTACGATTGATTCACGGACGGCAGGTAAAGGCAGCTTGTTCATTTGTCTTGTCGGCGTCCATACAGATGGTCATGCTTATATAGAAAAAGCAGCAAGCTTAGGGGCGGAAGCGGTCCTTGTGGAAAAGGACGTGCCGCCTGTACCGGGGCTTGTTATGATCCGTGTGAAGAGCACCCAGGAAGCCATGACGGAGCTTGCCCCGTGGTTTTATGGTTATCCTGCCCAGAAGATGCGCATGATTGGTATCACGGGGACTAACGGCAAGACGACAACTACCAATATCCTGCGTACCTTGCTCACCAATACAGGTCATAAAGTGGGCC
This sequence comes from uncultured Acidaminococcus sp., assembly GCA_900538365.1. Classification (GTDB taxonomy): domain Bacteria; phylum Bacillota; class Negativicutes; order Acidaminococcales; family Acidaminococcaceae; genus Acidaminococcus. The sequence goes on from UPXT01000001.1 coordinate 55,390, forward strand.
TTATTGGAACCATCAATATCATGATCGGCGATAAGAAGGAACCAAGCCACAACACAACGCCTGACGTGGTGGACCTGCAACGGACCCTCTGCCGCATGGCAGACGCAGGCTGCGATTATGTGGTGATGGAAGTCTCGAGCCATGCCCTGGCGCTGAATCGCGTTGCCGGTATCGAGTACGATACGGCAGCCCTTACAAACATTACTCAGGACCATCTTGATTTCCATAAGACCATGGAAAATTACCGTGAGGCCAAGGCTTTGCTCTTCACCCATCTTCATGAAGGCTGCAAAATGGGAAAGACGGCCATTTTCAACATGGATGACGCGTCCAGCCCACTGATCATGAACCGCGTGAAAACAAAGATCATGACCTATGGCAAGGCGAAGACAAACGATGTCTATCCCATTCGCTTTCATGTCGGTGCCAAGCATATGGAACTGTCCCTTCACACGCCGGAAGGAGATATGGACCTTAGGCTTCATATTACAGGGGAATTCAATGTCTATAACGTCATGACCGCGGTCTGCGCTGCCTTAGCGGAAGGCCTCAAGCATGATGATATTGTCCGCGGCCTCGACAATTTTGCCGGTGTGCCCGGTCGCTTTCAGCTCATCGATGCAGGCCAGCCCTTTACGGTCATCGTGGACTATGCCCATACGCCGGACGGCCTGGACAATGTCCTAAGGACTGCAAGACAGATCACCAAGGGCAGATTGTGGGCCGTCTTCGGCTGCGGCGGTGACCGGGATGCCAAAAAGCGTCCCATCATGGGAAAGCTGGCACTGAAGCTGGCTGATATCCTTGTTGTTACGAGCGATAACCCGCGCAGTGAAGATCCGGACGCCATCATCCGCGATATTGAAACGGGTCTTACAGAGAACCCTCGCCATAAGGAAATCCATACCATTTCCGACCGGCGGGAAGCGATTGAATTTGCCATCTCCCATGCGCGCCCGGAAGATGTTATAATGATTGCCGGCAAAGGCCATGAGAACTACCAGATTCTCAAGGAACGGACCATTCATTTTGACGATGGGGAAGTTGTTCGCGACTTCTTCCGGAAGGGAAACAAATCATGATCAAGATCGATCTCATAAAAAAAGCAACACAGGGAAAAACGCTGCTTCCTGACAGCGTGGAGTTCATTGATATTTCCACTGATTCCAGAAGCATTGGGCCGGGGACGCTCTTTGTAGCACTCCGTGGGGAAAAGTTTGATGGCCATGACTATGTGGCGGCAGCGCTTGAAAAAGGAGCAACAGCTGCCCTCGTGGACCATAATCCGGGGGTAGCACCGCAAAAATGCATCCTTGTGTCTGATACACTTAAGGCATATCAGGACATTGCCTCTTGTTACCGACTTTCCAAGAAGAACCTGAAGGTCATTGCCATTACTGGATCGAACGGAAAGACCAGTACGAAGGATATGACGGCGGCAGCCCTTGCCGCACGCTACAATGTCGTCAAGACGCAGGCAAACTTCAATAACGAAATTGGGCTTCCCATGACGCTCCTGCGTATCAAGGACAATACGGAAGTGGCTGTTGTCGAAATGGGAATGCGCGGTCTTGGGCAGATCCGTGAGATGAAGCAGATTGCCCATCCTGATGCCGCCATCATCACCAATGTGGGGGAGACTCATTTGGAACTTTTGGGCTCCCTAGAAAATATTGCGAAGGCCAAGAGCGAGATCTTGGAAGACTTTACGAAAGACAACTGGGCCGTGCTCAATGCGGATGACCCCCGCGTGTCCGTTATGAAGACGGGGGCCGCAGTCCGGACCTATGGCATCGATCACGACTGTGATGTGAGGGCACGGGATATTACGACCATTGGCCTTGTGACCTGTTTTACCTATGAAAGCAAGATCACTGGCGCTAAACAAAAGGTGGCCCTGCCCATGTTGGGGCGCCACAATGTCATGAATGCCCTTGCGGCCATTACCGTGGCAGAACTTTACAGCGTTCCTGATACGGCCATTGCCGAATCCCTGCAAAACATCAAGATGACAGGAAAGCGGCAGGAATTCCTGCGCCTAGGTGATAAGACCATTATCAATGACGCCTATAACGCCAGCCCTGCTTCGATGGCCGTGGCTTTTGAAACGCTTCAGGAAGTGGTAAAGAACCAAGGCTATGGCAGGGGAATTGCCGTTCTTGCCGATATGCTCGAACTGGGGAGCGTCAGCGAAGAAAGTCACCGCAAAGTAGGCCGCTGGACGGCAGAATATGGAATCAAGGAAGTCATTTGCTACGGAAAAGAGGCCCGCTTCATCTATGAGGAAGCAAAAAAGGCCGGTGTTTCCGCCCATTATGCAGCTGATAAATTTGAAGCGGCTTCCCTCTTGAAGAACATTGTTGAAACAGGAGACGTCATTCTCCTTAAAGGATCCCATTCCATGGAAGTTGACACGGTTGCGGACCTTGCCTTTGGGAAGGAAGGCCTCCAGAAATGAATATCACGTTCTTTTGGCAGTTTGCGACTGCTTTTGCTTTGACCGTCCTCATTGGAAAAGTCCTGATTCCAGAACTGCATAAATGGCATTTTGGACAGAGCATCCGGGAATGCGGCCCGAAGGAACATCTCAAGAAAAGCGGAACGCCCACCATGGGCGGGATCATGATGATCCTTGCCGTTATTGCAGCAAATCTCTTATGGAACGGCCATGACCGGACCATGTACCTTGCCCTTTGGCTTTTTGTGGGGTACGGGCTCATTGGATTTATTGATGATGGCCTCAAGATTTTCTTTAAACGTAATTTAGGGCTTACGTCCAAACAGAAGATGGCCCTGCAGATTCTTGTTGCCGCCATCTATCTCTTTTTTCCCGGTGATGTGCTGAGTACCCGTCTTTGGATTCCTATCCTTAATGTGACCATCAATCTTGGTACGGCTGGGTATGCCCTTTTTATCCTCCTGCTTCTTGTAGGAACGACCAATGCCGTAAATCTCACCGATGGTCTTGACGGCCTTGCTGCCAGCGTAACCGTCTTTGTGATGCTGGCCTATACGGTCATTGGTTTTTTGGCTGGTGAGCTTTCCATCAGCTTGTTTAGCCTCTCCATTGTAGGAACCTGCCTTGGCTTTTTGGTCTACAATCATCATCCCGCTAAGGTTTTCATGGGTGATACCGGTTCCCTTGCCCTCGGCGGAGCCGTTGCCGCGGCGGCCATTGGGTCCCATACGGAACTGCTGCTTGTAATCATTGGCGGGGTCTATGTTTTGGAAACCCTGTCCGTCATCATCCAGGTTACGTACTTTAAGCTGACGGGCGGAAAACGTGTCTTTCGCATGACACCGATCCATCACCATTTTGAGCTGGGCGGCTGGAAGGAAACGAAGGTCGTTACCCGGTTCAGCATGCTGAGCTTGCTTCTTTCCCTTGCGGGAATTTTCATCTATTCAAACCGACTTTAACTAGGGGGCGTCTATTTTGGCACAACATGATTTCGTATTTGTTTATGGCGCTGGCATCAGCGGTCAGGGCGTGTCCCAGGTCCTTCTCGACCAGGGCGAAAAAGTAATTTTATATAATGATGATCAAAAGGAATTGGACCACGCGTTCCGAGAGGATATGAAAAAGCGGGGTGGGGAAATCGTTTTTTCTGAAGATCCCCGTCCTTATCTGAAAAAGAGTAAACTTTTCATCATTTCCCCAGGCATTCCTTTTACGACGGAGGTCGTAAAAAAAGCCCGCGAGGAGAAACTCGAAATCATTGGTGAAGCAGAATATGCAAGCCGCCTTTATAAAGGCCACTGGGTGGGCATTACGGGAACGAACGGCAAGACGACAACGACGACACTTGTTTCCCGGATGCTTGAAACGCTGCCAGTTCCGACAACGGTTGCAGGCAACATTGGCTATGCCCTTTCCAAGGAACTGGAACACATGGGACCGGAATCCTATGTAGCAGCAGAACTGTCAAGCTTCCAGCTGGAGGGAATGACGACTTTCCATCCGCAGATTGCCTGCATCGTCAATATCACGCCTGACCATTTTGAACGGCACGGCAATATGGAAAACTACATCAATGCCAAGGCTCAGATTTTTGCCCATCAAACGGCGGAAGATATCCTGGTCTTGAATTATGATAATGAACCTGACCGAAAGCTTGCACATCGTGCGGCAAGCCGCGTCTTTTTCTTCAGCACCGAAGAAAAACTTGAACAGGGAGCCTGGATCGAAGAGGGAAACTTTGTCTTTGCTGTCGATGGAACAAAGCATGTGGTCTGCAAGGTGTCCGATCTTAAGATCTTTGGCGCCCACAATGAACAAAACGTTCTTGCGGCCATCCTTTGCTGCCACTTTGCCGGTGTCACCGTGGAAAATATGGCAAAGGTCCTGAAAGCCTTTGAAGGGGTGGAGCATCGCCTTGAATATGTAACGACTATCAAAGGAGTGCCTTATTACAACGACTCCAAGGCAACAAATACCGATTCTGCTGTCAAGGCCCTTGAAGCCTTCAAGAAAGGGCATGTGATCCTTCTTGCCGGCGGCCATGACAAGATGACGGATCTTACGGAATTCATGCAGGTGACGGCTAAGAAAACGGATGCCCTGATCCTTTTGGGAGAGGCTCGCCATCGCTTTTTGGAAGCCGCCAAGAAAAATGGCGTCAAGAACATCGTCATGTGTGATGGCTCCTTTGAAGATGCTGTGCGCTTGGCCTACGGTATGGCAAAACCGCCTCAAGTTGTGCTCCTGTCGCCAGCCTGCTCTTCCTATGATATGTTTGCAAACTTCCCGGAACGGGGACGGGTCTTTAAGTCCATAGTCCATACGCTCAAAAAGGAAGCCGGGGAGGAAGCATAATGAAGGTCCTCATTGCTGGCGGCGGTACGGGCGGTCATATCTACCCTGCCCTTACCATTGCTGATGCCATTCGACGTCAGGTTCCCGATGCGGAAATCACTTTTGTCGGGACGCGCAAGGGCCTTGAAAAGGATATTGTCCCGCGCTATGGCTATCCATTGGAATTTATCCGTGTCGCAGGGTTTGAACGCCGCTTGGGTGTGGGAACGCTCAAAAGCGCGGCAGCTCTAGTAAGCGGGATGAGCGACGCCTATAAACTGGTGAACCGGATCGACCCCGATCTTGTCATTGGAACAGGCGGCTATGTCTGCGGTCCTGTCCTTTTTTGGGGCGCCATGAAACGGGTCCCTACGGCGATCCAGGAACAAAATGCCATGCCTGGCGTGACCAATAAGATCCTTTCCCATTTTGTGGATAAGGTCTTTTTGGGGTACAAGGATGCGGGAAAATATTTTTCCCGTCACGCCAAGATAATCGTTACGGGTAATCCGGTCCGCCGCGATGTGACGGAAGCGGACCGGCAGGAAGGGTACAAGAAGCTCGGCCTTGATCCTATGAAAAAGACAATCCTCGTCTTTGGCGGGTCAAGAGGCGCCCGGACCATCAATGAAAGTATGGTCTATGTAGAAAAGAAACTTGCCGGAAACCAGCGGATCCAGGTCCTCCATGCGACGGGTGACTTAGGCTGCAAGGCCCATCTGGAGGCTTTGGGAGGCCTTCTTGAAACGGCTGATAATCTTCACATCGTGAATTATCTCCATGAGATGCCCCTTGCGCTTTCTGTCGCCGATCTTGCGGTTTCACGGGCAGGGGCCATTGGCCTTGCGGAACTGATGGCGCGGGGCATCCCGTCTATCCTGATTCCGTACCCCTATGCAACAGCAAATCATCAGGAGTACAATGCCCGGGCCCTCAAGGCCCAGGGAGCGGCTGAAGTCATCCTGGACCGGGAGCTTACGGGAGAGACCTTGTACAACGTGATTGAACGTCTTTTAAAGGACTCCGATCTGTTGAATATGATGCACCGAGGGGCACTTAAAGCGGGACAGAAGGATGCAGCGGACCATATTGCCGCAGAAGCCCTTGCCATGACCGGTGAGGGTAGGGAGGGATAACAGCGTGATCGATTTGGATCAGATCAAAAATATTCATTTTATCGGCATTGGCGGCGCTGGCATGAGTGCCCTTGCCAATGTCCTCATCAAACGAGGGTTCCATGTCTCCGGGTCCGATGCAAAACCGGGAGAAATGGCGACCAAGCTCGCAAAAGAAGGCGCCCTTGTCTTTATTGGCCATGCGGCCTGTCAGATTGAGCGCGCTGAGGTCATTGTCGTTTCAACAGCCATCCATCCAGATAATCCGGAGCTGGTGGAAGCCCACAAGCGCGGCGTTCCTGTCATTCATCGCAGCGATGTCCTGGCTTATCTCATGAATAAGCATAAAGGCATTGCTGTGGCCGGCGCCCATGGAAAAACAACGACAAGTTCCATGCTGAGCCTCATTACCTGTGATAATGGCATCGATCCGACTGTCGTGGTAGGCGGCGTGGTCAATAACCTTGGCACGAACTCCGTCAATGGCGAAAGTGATTATGTCGTGGCAGAAGCTGACGAAAGCGATGGTTCCTTTCTCAAGTTCCGTCCTTATTTAGCCGTCATTACGAATATTGAAAATGATCATCTGGACCATTATGGAACGGAAGAAAAGATCCAGGAAGCTTTCCAGCAGTTCGTCGATCAAGTCAAGGAACATGGCAAGGCCATTCTTTGTTATGATAATGAGAAGGTGCGCCGCGTCGGAAAAAAGACCGCAACAGAGGTCGTCAGCTATGGCATTGACGCAAAGGACTCGGACTACCGTGCCGCAAATATTGAGTATGCCAAGGACGGCACCCACTATGATATCCTTTTCCGCGGTGAAAAAATCGGGGAAGGTCATCTGATTGTGCCGGGCCGGCACAATGTCCTCAATGCCTTGGGTGCGCTTGCCGCTGCTCGGGAACTTGGCCTTTCCGTAGAAGAAATTTCTAGGAGCCTCGAAAAGTTTACCGGCGCCAAACGGCGGTTTGAGACCAAGGGACGGGTGCGCGGCATCTGGGTCGTAGATGACTATGCCCATCATCCTACGGAAATCAAGGTCACGTTAAAAGCTGCCCGACAGACGCAGCCCAAACGTCTTATCGTTGTTTTCCAGCCCCACCGCTACACGCGGACAAAACTCCTGCTTGACGAATTTGCCGTCGCTTTCAAGGACGCTGATGAACTCATTGTGACAGATATCTATGCTGCCAGTGAGGATCCCATTCCCGGCATTTCAGGCAAGATGCTTGCTGAGACCATTCAAAAGACGACCGGTCAGGATGTGAGCTATATGAGCGGCTTTGAATCCATTAAAAATTACCTTGTGGAACATGCGGCTGCCGGTGACCTCATCATGACCATCGGTGCCGGCAGTATCAATCAGCTGGGTGCAAACCTTGCAGAAGCATTGGAAGGGAGTAAGAAAGCATGATGAAGACAAAACGTATTGGCGTTGTTATGGGCGGACCCAGTAAGGAGCGGGAAGTGTCCCTGAATACAGGGTCGGCCATTGTGGAAGCGTTAAAGGAAAAAGGCTATGACGCAGTACCCGTTGACCTTGATCCGTCCCTTTTCCCTTCCCAGATTGAAGATGCAGGGATACAAGTCGTTTTTAATGCCGTCCACGGTCTTTATGGGGAAGATGGCAGGATGCAGGCCGTCCTTGAAATGCTTGGCATTCCTTACACAGGGTCCGGCGTTCTTTCAAGCGCCCTTGCCATGAATAAGTTCTACACAAAAAGAATGTTTGAGGCAAACGGTGTAAAGACCGCAAAGTGCCTTTACCTAACCGATAAGGACAGACAAACGGCCAAACAAGACATCCTCCGTCAGCTAGGGATTCCTTGCGTTGTCAAACCGGCGGAACAGGGTTCCAGCATTGGCGTGACCATCGTCAAAAAGGAAGAAGACCTGGATAAGGCCCTTGAAGAAGCGTTCTCTTATGGGCAACTTGTCCTTGCCGAAGCCTTCTTTACGGGAAAGGAAGTGGCCGCAGGCGTCATGATGGATGCCAGCGGAAACCCGGTTGCTATGCCCCTTGTCCTCATTGAGCCCCATGTGGACTTTTATGACTACCACAATAAATATACCAAGGGAGCCACCACCTACACCTGCCCGGCGCCTTTTGATGAAATCCTCACAAAGGCTCTCCAAGAAGAAGCCGTGAAGGCTTATAAGGCCCTTGGCTGCAGCGGGGTCGCCCGTGTCGATGAAATGGTTGACACAGAAGGCCGCTTCATCTGCCTTGAAGTCAATACGATTCCCGGTATGACGGCAACGAGCCTTGTGCCGAAAGCAGCAAAGGCCATGGGCCTTTCTTTCCCGGATCTGTGTGAAAAGATCCTTGAAACGGCTCATTTGGGCTAACGGCTATGGAACCGCCAAAGTGGAACCGGAAGCCTTTTCGCCCGCCTGTGCCGCCATCCCCTCCTGAAAAAGAGAAAGGAAAGGAGGCGGCGGAAAGAAAGACCGGTAAAAAACGAAAGAAACACTGGCATTTCAGGCCGTCCTTCACACTCCCCAGTCCTTCACCCCGTGTGGTAAGCGCACTGCTTGCCTTCTTGGCTGCCTTTGGGCTCTTTTGGTTCCTGATCCATCGGCCGGGTCTTCATATAGGGAAAATCCGCATCATTGGAGCCACCTATATCACACGGGAAGAAGTCATGGAAGAAGGCGGCCTGTGGGAGCCCATCAATGTCCTTGATATTGACCGAAAGCAGCTGATCCAGGACCTTGAAAAGGATGTACGCATTGAAAAGGCAAGCATTTCCTTTGCCTTTCCCACGTATTTTGATATCCATATCACGGAACGATTGCCCGGTCTGTATGTGGAATGCGATGGCCCGCAGTTTGCCAAGGTTTCCTATTCAGGACACGTCCTTGCCGTCTATAGCAGCATCCCTGATGCGACAGCACCGCTATTGACGGGCTATCATGGGGGAAACCTTATGGATGGGGATGAAATCGAAGATGAGGATGTGAGGGGGCTCCTGCACTTTTTGGGCCGCCTGGAACCTTCCATTCAGGACCAGATTACGGAAGTTTCCATGGATGGGCGGAAGCAGATAACCATCCATCTGCGCCGGAGCCTCCCCATCATCGTTGGCGATGCAGAAAATGCCAACAAAAAGATTGATACCTTTGTGATGCTCTGCCGGGAAATGGGGAACCGGAAATTCAAGGGCAAGTATATCGATATTACCTATGAACAGCCTTATGTCAAGCTCGAGTAGAAGGAGAACGTTCTATGGCTTATAAAGATAAAAGAGAGAAGTTCTTCATGTTTCTCGTTTTCCTTGTGCTCGGAATCATGGTCTCCACGCAGTTTCGCAGTGCCGAAATGCAGCGGAGCCATAATATCAACCAGCAGCGGGCCGAGGATCTGGTAGAGAAACTCAAGACTTCGGAAAAGGAAAAGACGGCCCTTCAGGAACGGGTCAGGAAACTGGAGGAAGCCGGTGCAGGCAGCAGCGATCCCAAAGAAACTTTTGCCATGAAGATGCGGGCAGGGGAAGTGACCATGCAGGGCCCCGGCGTCGAAGTGACCTTGGATGACAGCAAGGTACCAGCCAAACAGGGGGAAGATCCAAATCTTTACATCATCCACGATGATGACCTCCTGCGAATTCTCAATGAATTGCGGGCAGCCGGCGCGGAAGCCATTTCCCTGAACGATCAGCGTATCCTCGATATATCGGAAGTGCGCTGTGCCGGACCGACCGTTTCTGTCAACAACACACGGTTTTCACCGCCTTATGTGGTCCGTGCCATTGGCGATCCCAAGCGTCTTGAAAGTGCCCTGCGCCTGCGCGGCGGTGTGGTCGAAACGTTGAAGTTCTGGGGGATTACGGTTGATGTAATCAAAAAAGACCAAGTGACGGTCCCCGCCTTTGAAGGGACCCGCCATTATGAGTTTGCCAAACCAAAGGAGGAGAAGTAACATGATCTACGCCATCTTTGGTCTAGCCTTGGGCATTGCGCTGGGCGCTTACCTGCCTGTCTTTCCCCAGGTCTACAGCAAGCTTGTTGCCGTTGCCTTTATGGCGTCTCTTGACGCTGGTTTTGGCGGACTTCGTGCCGTAAAAGAAGGAACCTATGACAGCAGTGTCTTCATTAGTGGCTTTTTTGCAAACGGTCTTTTCGCTGTTTTTCTCTGCTATTTTGGCATGAGATTGGGCATTGACCTTTATTATGTAGCCGTGTTGGCTTTCGGCCTGCGGATCTTCAATAACATTGCCATCATCCGCCGGCTATTCATGAAAAAGTAGGATTGCAGGCGGGGTTCCAAATAAAGACCTCAAAAAAAACGAAAGGTTTCTTGACTTTTCTTGTAAAAGTGCGTGAAATAAAGCGCATCAAATGGTATACTATAGTACAGGATATTTTTAAGATCACACTCTAAATCTATTCAGATAATCGATGTGAGGAGGACCATGGAGATGTTTGAAGCGGAAAAGCAACAGGCTGGACAACAGCCGCTGGAAAAAATCAAAGTTATCGGTGTCGGTGGCGGCGGAAACAACGCCGTAAACCGCATGATCGATACGGGACTGCAGGGTGTCGAATTTGTGGCTGTAAACTGTGATGCACAGGCACTGATGACCAGCAAGGCCCCCACCAAGATCCAAATTGGTGAAGAAGCAACAAGAGGACTCGGCGCAGGTGCCGATCCAGAAGTCGGTGAAAAAGCGGCCCAGGAAAATAAAGACCAGCTGGCAGATCTCCTCAAGGGTTCCGATATGGTCTTTGTTACGGCTGGCATGGGCGGCGGTACTGGTACGGGGGCTGCCCACATCGTGGCTGAATGCGCAAAACAGGCTGGCGCCCTGACTGTTGGCGTCGTCACCAAACCATTCACCTTCGAAGGCCGCCGTCGCTATAATGTTGCCGAACAGGGGATTGCCAACCTCAAGAGCAAAGTTGACGCCCTCATTACCATCCCGAACGACCGTCTTCTCCAAGTTGTGGACCGCCGTACGAGCATGGTTGATGCTTTCAAGATTGCCGATGATGTCCTGCGTCAGGGCGTCCAAGGCATCAGTGACCTTATCAGCGTACCTGGTCTGATCAACGTTGATTTCAACGATGTGAAGACGATCATGTCCAACGCTGGTTCTGCCATGATGGGCATTGGCTCTTCCAATGGGGAAGAGGGCGCCGCGGCTGCGGCTGAAGCTGCCATCAAGAGCCCGCTGCTGGACAGCACCATTTCCGGTGCCAAAGGGGTACTCCTTAATATCACGGGGGGACCGAACCTATCCCTGATTGATGTCAACGAAGCCAGCAAGATCATCACCGATGCCGTTGATCCGGATGCCACCATCATCTTTGGGGCTTCCATCGACGAAAACATGGGTGACACCATCCGTGTCACCGTCATTGCCACGGGGATTGACGACACTAATGGCGGTTCCATCAAGGCTCCGAAACCGGCTCCTTTCACCAAACCGGAAACCCCGCAGAGCCGTTTTACCCAGGCAGCTGAAAAAGAAGCTGCTGGCAAGGTGGGTTCTTTCGGCGCTCCGAGCTCGGAGATTCCGCCCTGGATCCGCAATAAATAAGGCATTCTTTTGAGGTAACGCTTATGAAATGTCCATTCTGTTCCTACGCTGACAGCCGTGTCATCGATTCCCGTTCCGTTGATAACGGGACTTCAATCAGACGCCGTCGGGAGTGCCCGGAATGTGGGCGTCGTTTCACGACTTACGAAAAGTATGAGGAAACGCCGCTTTTGGTCATCAAAAAAGATGGCCGCCGGGAACTGTTTGACAGCCAGAAATTGACAAACGGCTTGCTGAAAGCTTTCGAAAAAAGACCTTTCTCCTATGAACAGATCCAGTCCATCGCGTCTGGCATCGAACGGGACCTGAGGGCTTTGGGCGAAAGTGAGGTCAAATCGACCCTCATTGGCGAAACCGTCATGAAGGCACTGGAAAAGATTGACCAGATTGCCTATGTCCGCTTTGCTTCCGTTTACCGTCAATTTGCTGACGTGAATAGTTTCATGCAGGAAATCCAAGGCATGCTGAACAAGATGGACGACAAAAAATAACTGATACCTAAGAAGAGCTGTGAAGCTGTACGCTTCATGGCTCTTTTTGTGTGCGCCCGAATCGGCTGACTTTGTGAAGAATCGTTTCTTGCTTCCTGTCCATGGTTTCCCAGTTCCGTCCATTTCCCTATCGATTCCCTGGTGGCTCGATTCCTGACCGGCCACCCTTTTGGCCTCTTTTGTACCTAATGCTTTAGCACAGCAGCGTAGATCAAGACGGTCCCTTTATTTTCCAGTTGCCCCGTGAAAACGCACATTGAGCTGCCTTAACAAGGAATAGGGGGCTCCATCTTGAATAAAGAAGGCGAGCAAAGGAGGAATGACCTATGAAACGATACCGCTACAAAGTACGGACAGGAAAGGGGGCAGTCATGAGCGGCGTCCTTTTGGCGGAACATAAAGGCGAAGCCTTGCAGGTCCTGAAACGGAATCATGACCGCATCCTATCCCTTAAGGAAGACTGGTTTTCAGTAAGAGGAGCCAGCAGACATTTTTCAGATGAAGAGCGGGAACGGCTCTTCAAGGAACTGGGCATCCTGCTTAAAAGTGAGATTCCCATCCTGCGGGCCTTGGAAATCATGGGCCTTAGGGGAAGTGAAAAGGTGACCCTTCTCTGCCGGCAGATCGGCGAGGAACTGAAAAAGGGAAGACCTTTATCAAAGGCCCTTTTGCGGCATCAGCAGGCAATTGGGCCCTTGGCCCCTGTCCTCTTGGAAGCTGGGGAAAAAAGCGGCAGGACCTCAGTTTTGTGTCTGCGTCTATCTGATTCCTATCATCGCAAACGGGAGTTTCGGAAGGAACTGATGGGAGCCCTTTTTTATCCCCTGGTAGTCATGGGGGTAGGCGGCCTCGTTGTGCTTTATTTTATCATCGCTGTCCTGCCCTTATTTACCGGGCTTTATGGAGACCTCAATCTCTCCGTTCCTGCTGGGCTGACGCTGATGATGACCGTAAGGGCAGCCTTCACGGATCATCCCTTGGCACTGGTCTGGGTCACTTTGGGACTTTTTCTTTTCCACCACGCAATCCGTCCTTACAGGCTTCGTCTTTTTCTTGTCATTCCACCCTTCCGGCGGGCTTACGGCCGCTTTTGGGAAGTTCGCTATGTAGGATTATTGGCCCTTCTGCTTGAAAGCGACCTTTCCCTCCATGAAGCCTTGGAAGAAGCCCGAAACCTTTTGCCTATGGGGCCGCTGCGTCTTGAAGGACAAAAGCTCCTGCGCACGGTGACGGGCGGTGAGTCGCTTTCGGGAGCAGCCTTTGCGGCGCCTTTTTTGATTTCTCCCCTGACACGGGAATTTCTCAGCATGGGGGAAGAAAGCGGACGCCTTCCGCAAATGCTCAGCGAGGCTTCGCGCCTCATGACCGAGGAACTGACCTTGACCCTAAAGACAGTCAAGCGCCTGATGGAACCGGTTCTTTTGGTTTTTATGGCCGGTGTCAGTGTCCTCATCCTCTATGGGGTCATGTCTCCCCTTATGGGCCTTATGAATGGGCTGCCTACAGCCATCTAGAACAAAAGGAGAAATGAATCATGTTGAACAACATCAGCTGTCCTCAAGGAATAATGAATCAAGCCAAAGGAACCCAAATAAAAAAGAAAAGAGGTTTTACCCTTCTTGAAATTCTCATCGTTCTTGCCATATTGGGTGTCATGGCAGCGGCACTGATTCCCTCCATCAAAAGTGCCATGAATAAATCCCATGATACGCAGCTGGTCATGAATTTGACCACCCTTGACAGTGCGGCTAAGGTCTATGAAATGGAAAAAGGCACGGCCCCTCAGTCCGTTGATGAGCTTGTCAAGGGAAAATTTGCTCCGGACAAGGACTATAAAGGAATCACCCTTGAAAGCGCAGAAAATGGGGAAATCGGATGCGTCTTTTCTGGGACCTTGAGCAGCGGCGAAACGGTGCGCAGCAGTGACCTAGGGAAGAAGGGGGGCCATGGCAGCGCTGAAGGGTAAGCGTGCTGGTTTCCTCTTAGGGGACATGCTGGTCGGAATCAGCTTTTTGACCTTTTTCCTATCCTTTTCCCTGCCACTTGTACGGACCGTCCAACAAGGACAGGCCCATTCTCATCTTGACCTTTGTACTTACGAGGCAGCAAGCGTCATCACCGCAGCTCAGGAAGGGGCTCTCCTTGAAAATCGCCCCTTTTATAGGGCGGACATCGGGCAAAAGGGCATCTGCGTCAAGCATGAAAAGCTTAGGGAAAGTCCCCTTTCCTTTGACCTTGAGGCACCTTCCGTCATCCTCAGCGGGCCCCGCCAGCTGGCCTTTACAACAAGCGGCGCCCTTAAAGGCGGGATGGAGACGATTTATCTTGAAACAACAAAGAAAAAAGAAAAGCGAGGATTCACATTCGAACCAGTAAGGGGGCGTCTGACCTATGCTGCGTATTTGCCCTAAGGGCAGGGGATTCGTCCTCATCGATTATCTATTTGCCACACTGCTCACGTCCCTTTTGTGTTTTTTACTCATGGAGGCTTTTTCCTTAGGGGTCTGGTGGACGCGTGCTTGGGAGGAGCGGGCTTACGCCCAACAGGTCCTGCGTCATTTTGCCGCAACAGGTCAGACGGGGCCCCTTTTGGATTCCTATCAGTGGGTGGAAAAAGAGCGGATTGTTCCTGAACTGCCCCAGATAAAGGAACGGCACGCAGCCATCTATGCGCTGCCTTATAAACGGCTTCTTGCTCGCGTTGTACGCTATGAAAAAAGATAAAGGTTTTGTGGCGCTTGAATGTATGCTGTTTGTCCTTCTTTTCGCGCTCCTCATCAGCCTTTGCGCAAGGGCCGGCGGGCGCCTGGCTGTCTTGTCAGCAAGGCTTCTTTATAGCTGGGAACTGCGCCGGGCGGCAGTGGACCTTGACTGCCGTTTTGAGCATTATTTTCGCTATGAAGCACTTGCTGTTACCATCAAAAAAGGAAGCTCCGGAGACGTGTTGGAGTTATGGACCCGGTCCCCGTATCAAAAAATTCAGTACTATGCGGCGCCTTCGCCCCAATCTGGAAGGGAAACCCTTTATATCAGCGCCCAGGAAGGTATGAAGCCGCCTGGCATCAATCCGCTTACAGGGCCTCATTTAAGAGTCCTTGACTTTCAGGCAGAAAAACAGCCGGGAAACCAGGTGGTTGTTTCCTGTACCTTGATCCTTAGCAAAAATGGAATTGCGCGCCCTTTCAAGGAGGTCTATGGTTATGGACTTTGGTAGAAGAAATGGGTTTGTTGCGGGGCTTATCCTTGTCATCATCGTTGCGGCCGCGTCCCTTATCATGAGCCTTGTCCGAAGCCTTTCCACAAGACGCGATAAGCAGCGCTTTCTTTGGCAGGCGGAACAGCGCACGGCCCTTTTCTTTTCCTTCTGCAAGGCAAGGGAGGCGGAGGATTTTGCCCGTGATGGCGACCGCTTTGTCGTGCGCTGCCCAAAAAGCGGACGAGAGCCTATGTATCGCCTTGTGGTGAAGACCCGCAGGTTAGGAAAGGCGCTTGTGAAGGAAGAAAAAACGGAACTCCGGAGCGAGGATGACGCGGTCCTTCGGTCTGCTTCACGCTATGAATTTGCCATCCCAGGAGGACGGCAGCATCCCCATTATCAAGCTTTATTTGCACCAGGAAAGACGACTTACACGGCGGATTTTCCACTTTTTTTGGAAGGCAGCTTTGACGAAATCTGCAGGAAGGGACCTGATTTTCCCATGGGGCATTTCCTTCAGCTGCCTCTTCGGGGCTACGCCTATGTGGCCCGCAAAAAAGCACTGCAGATTCCCCTGAAAAAAATAGTCACAGGACGGGCCCTTGTAGTTGCGCCCTATGGGGCCAAACTTGCGGACGGCGTACAGCTGACGGGCCCCATGGTCATCTTTAGCTTTTCTGATATCGTTATCGGGCGGGAGGCTGTGCTTAAAAAAGTTCTTCTTTTTACGCCGAAACGAGTGATTGTCGGAGATTATTCACAAATTGATGGTATAATGGCTGCAGGGCAGTCTGTTACCCTGGGGGAAGGCACGTGCTACAGACGGGATGAATCCCTCCTTGCTCCCTACCGGACACCCTACATTTTTTAGGTGGAGGTTACCTTATGATTGTAAAGAAATGGATGCTGACCCTTTCCTGCGCAGCCCTTTTGGCGGCGCCTGCGGCGGTCTTTGCTTTTGGCCATACGACGGTTGTTGCAGATTCAAGGTTGGGAGGATCGGTCCCTTATATCGATGGCCTGCGTGAAGCGTATCTGCAAAATAATGTCAATGGGATCCTGCGGTCCCGAGCAGAAGCCCTGCAAAAAAAGGCAGGCGAAGGCGCTCGCCTTTCCTACGAAATCACACTCAATCGGCCGAGCCTTGTCAGTTTTGTCCTGAAAGCGGAAGGCCAGCGCACGGTCTATGACGGTGTCACCATTGATACGGAAGCCGGCAGTGTCCTTGATGAAAAGGACCTGCTCTATACCAAGAGCGCGGACTATGAGCGGCTCCTTGGCGGCAAGCGCTATGTCTTTGGTGAGACGGGCATCCTGGCAGAAAATGCCGACGGCGGACCCTTTACGGACCTGATTCCTTATGCCGACCTTACAGGGGCCATCAACGTTGGCGGCGGGGCACGCCTGCTCACCAGCTATAAGCTGACTAAAGAAGCGGCCGGCAAGACCCTTTCTGTGAATCCCGGCGAGCTCGTTGCTCTTTATCTTGATGCCAACCCGTCTCTAGGCCTTGAGTGGACCCTTACGGGAGAGGACCTTGGCCACGGCGTGATCGACATGGGGCATTCCTTCTACCTGCCTATGGAAAACCCTACGGGCCGCGGCGGTTCTCCGGGCCAAACCATTTTGTTCCTGACGTTCAGTCAGCCCGGAACCTACGAGGTAAGAGCCCTTTATGGAAAGAAGACGGCCAAGACTCCTTTTAATGAACTTGTCTACCATTTTGCCGTCAAATAAGCAAACGAAAAGAACCGGACCCTTGTGATGTGTACCCCAAAAAGTGGACGCATATAAATTGGTTAAATGGCATTAGTGGATGTTTCCCGATATATTTCGGGAGGCATCCATTTTGTTTTTTTTCTGAATCCTTTCCTTACCCATTAG
The DNA here is from genome assembly GCA_900538365.1 of uncultured Acidaminococcus sp. Taxonomy (GTDB): domain Bacteria; phylum Bacillota; class Negativicutes; order Acidaminococcales; family Acidaminococcaceae; genus Acidaminococcus. The sequence goes on from UPXT01000001.1 coordinate 72,417, forward strand.
CTTAAATTCAGTCGTATCACGCAAAATGTACCCTCCTTACTGGGTGTCCAGTAAAGAGGGTACATTTCATTAGGTCACGGTTCTTTTTTTGGCTCGACGTTGATGGTTTTCTGGTTGGTAAAAATGACAAAGCCCGGCTTGGCTCCATTTGGCTTTTTTACATAGCGGCGCTGCGTGCAGTCGATGGGAACGCGGCTGGAAAAGCGTCCTTTGCTGTAGTAAGCGGCGATTTGGGCAGCCCGTAGAATATCTTCTTCCCTGGGACTTGGAAGGGTCGTTTTCAGGATGACATGGGAGCCGGGGATGTTCTTGGCATGGAACCAAAGATCATGGGCGCGCCCCAGTTTGAAGGTGACATAGTCATTCTGCTTGTTGTTTTTCCCCACATAAAGGAGGGTATCTTCCGAAAGGGATACCTTAAGCGGAACCGATTTGGACTGGACGGCCATTTTTTTGCGAGGCCGGGGAAGGAGGCCAAGGGCAATGATTTCTTCCTTAATCTCTGAAACGTCCCCTTTGGTGATTGCTGTATCAAGGGAGGCGTCAAGACTTTCTAGATAGGTAAGGAGACTGTCTGTTTCTTCCTGCTGGGTATGGATCTCGCTCACCGCTCGTTTGTACTTGTTATAGCGCTTGTAGTAGGCTTGGGCATTTTCCATGGCTGTCAGCTGGGGCTGGAGCGGGATGGTAAGGGGCTCATTGGTATAGATGTTAGGGAGCGTTACTGCCTTTTGCCCCTTCTTTAAGGCAGTTCCATAAGCCATGAGCGTATCGGCCATGATTTTATGGGTATCGGCGTCTTCGGCCCGCAAGAGATCGTTCTGGAGCGCCTTTTGTTTTTTCTTGGTTTTTGCAATATGGCTGAGGACCAGCTTTTGCAGGGTATCCTTTTCGGGAATCTGGATGGGAACAAGGCTTGCACTGTAGAGCAGGGCGGCTAGCAGACAGGGGAAGGAGCGAGGCGTCATCTTTTCCCCTACATGGGCTTCATAGGCCGCTAGGTGCTTCATCCGGTTGCGCCCATCGATTTGGGCCATGACAGTCTGGTTTTCCCCTGTGAGACGGGCTTTTACTTCTTCCTGGATGGAGGCAATGGCTTTTTCAAGGGCGTCTGCTTCCGTCAGGGAAATAAGGGCCGGTTTCTTGTCAAAGCCAGCACGGTAGACGATTTCCTGGGCTGTTTCTTTTCCGATGCCTACGGTTACGGCAATAAGGGCAGCGGTAAGACTGTCTTTTCCGCTTGCCACACAAGCCTCCCTGATGGCATGGGGATCGCCCTCCAGAAAGGAAATGCCCTCCATAAGGGGCGGCGCTTCATAGGGCTTATTTGGCAGGATCTGACGTACGCGGCTTTCTTTCTTTCCAATGTGGCGCAAAGAGTCGACGATGAGTCCTGCTTCATCGACAAAGATGATGTTGCTGTTTTTCCCCGTCAGTTCGAGGATCAGTTTTTTGGTTACGATCTTGCGTTCCCGGCCAATCAAATCAATGCCTATGACAAGGACGCGGTCAAGGCCCAGCTGCGTGATGGACGTAATGCGGCCTTCTTCAAGGTGCTTACGGAGAAGCATGCAGAAACTGGGCGGCATATCAGGACGTTCAGGAAGACGCTCGGGAAGGGTCACGAGGGGGGAATCCCCAGATAGGTCAATGAGCAGGTTGTCGGTATGGGTTGGAAGCGTAATCTCAAGGAGCAGGGAATTGCGGCTCGGCATGAAAATCTTATAGATCCTGCCGTTTTCCAGATGGTCCCGCAGCTCTTTAGCTAGAACGCTTAAGGTCATGCCTTCGAGGTTCATAAAAAAGCCTCCTTTTGGCTTATATTTGCACGATTTTCCGTTTTTCTATATAATATATGGATACATTGTGCGTGGTCCGTAATTGTAAGATGCCAGACGGCACTTTACACAGTATAATATGCGGATTCCTTCTGGTCAAACCGCAAAGGAGATTATGGAATGAAAAAAACAGGATTGCTGCTTGCTGCCCTTTTGACATTGACCCAATCGGCTTACGCCATGCTCCCCCTTACGGAAAACAATATTGCTGCTGCCCAGCTTTACGGAACCCAGCGCAAAGGGGCGTCGGACCTTGAATTGGTGGCGCCTTGGACCGTTTACGACCGCAAGCAGACGAACCGCTATGGCGTCGGGGAAAAAGCAATCATGTACACGCCCTATCTGATGGCTGCCATCGATGCCAAGAGTGCTGCGGAAAATGGGGGAAATCCAACAGTCAGCCGGGGCATGAAGGTGGCCAAGGCCTATGACGGCGTGCTTGCCCTTGGGGTCACGATTAGTACAACGACCAAGCTTGAACCGAAATTCCTCAAGGTTAAGATGTATCAGGGCACTAATGTGGTGGAACCCTATTATACGAATCTCAACCATGCGGCTAGACGCAAGATGAAGATCAACAGTGCCGCCGCGGGCGGTGTCGTTACGGTCAATGTCTGGGATGATCAGTATTATATCTATTTTGACCTTAAGAAGCTCGATCCCAAACGGACCATGGTCCTTGCCGTAACCGATGAAGTCGGCGGGACGCGGGAATACGTGCTGAAACTGGACAAAGTGAACTAAGGGGGCCTTAAGTTGTTAAAGAGTATGACCGGCTACGGACGTGGCGATTATCAGGATGATTCGTTTTCCTTTACCTTTGAAATCAAGACCGTGAATCACCGTTATGCGGAACTGTCCATCCGCATGCCGCGTTTCTTGGCACCCCTTGAAAACCGGATGCGCAAGGTGATCTTGGATGATGTGAGCCGGGGACATATGGACGTTTTTGTCAATGCCGCCTATACGGGAACGGAAGGCCGTCAGATTACAATTGACAAAGGACTTGCAAAGGCTTATCATGATAGTTTAGAGGAACTTTCAGCCCTTTTGGGCGCTCGTGAAGGCGCGGTTGATGAGGGGCGGGAGGTTCTTTTTGTGGCAAAATGTCCTGAAGTGGTCATCCCCGGGGAGGCAAAGATCGATCTTGAAGCGCTCTGGCCCCATATGCTGGATGCCATCAAGACGGGACTGCTCCATTTGGACGCGATGCGGGAGGAAGAAGGCCGTAACATCTCCCAAGATGTGGCACGCCGCGTAGACCTCATCGAGGAAAAGCTTTTCCTCATCGAAAAACGTGCCCCCGAAGCGGTCAAGGACTATGAAAAGCGCCTTGAAGAGCGGCTCCTTGATGCCCTGCGGGCCCATGGAGTAGGGGACCTTGATGAATCGCGTCTCATTCAGGAAGTTGCCCTCTATGCGGACAAGGTGAACACGACAGAGGAGATGGTCCGTCTCCACAGTCATATCAAGCAGTTCCGCCAGATGCTTCAGGAAGATCATCCTGTCGGTCGGCGTATGGACTTCTTGATACAGGAATTTAACCGTGAAGCCAACACCATTGCCTCCAAATGCAGTGATTCGACGATGACCCAGACTGTCGTTGAAATGAAGGGCGAAATTGAAAAGGTCCGGGAACAGATCCAAAATATTCAATAGTGGCAAGGAGTAGGAAATGGACATCAAACTGATCAATATAGGATTTGGCAATATTGTATCGGCCCAACGGGTCGTTACCATCATCGGCCCGGAATCGGCGCCTATCAAGCGGATCATCCAGGATGGCCGCGACAAAGGTGTCGTCATTGATGCAACCTATGGGCGCCGAACCCGTTCCGTCCTCATCATGGACAGCGGACATTTGGTCCTTTCGGCCCTGCAGCCAGAGACCATTGCCAACCGGTTTGCCGTTGACGATGACATTGACGACGAAGCTGGAGAAGGAGGAGACCATGAATAAACCCCAGGGAATCTTACTTGTCCTTTCTGGACCAAGCGGTGCCGGCAAAGGAACTATCTGCGGACGGCTCCTTGAAAAACGGGACCAAATGGCCTATTCTGTTTCCTGCACGACCCGTGAACCCCGCAAGGGTGAAGTGGACGGCAAGAACTATTTCTTCAAAACCCGTGAGGAATTTGAGGAAATGATCAAAAATGGCGGACTTCTGGAACATGCTTCCGTTTATGGAAACTACTATGGGACCCCTCGCCAGTACGTTCTTGATAAGCTGAACGAAGGTCTTGACGTCGTTCTTGAAATCGATCCTCAAGGCGCGCTGCAGGTCAAAAAGAGCTATCCTGACGGGGTGTTTGTTTTCATCGTCCCGCCGTCCCTTGACGAACTCAGCAAGCGCATCTATAAACGCGGGACCGATGCTGTTGATGTCATTAAGCGCCGACTTAGTGCAGCAACGTCAGAACTTGCCTATGCTTCGAAGTATGATTATATTGTCGTCAACGATGAAGTGGAAAAGGCCACGGACAAGGTCAGTAAGATCATCGATGTGGAACATCTCAAAGTAGGCCGAACCTATTACATTGTTGATGAAATCTGCCAACAAAAGACGACTGAACAAGACTAAAGGAGTGTTGTTATCATGACTATGATCGATCCGTCCATTGATTATCTGGCTGAAAAAGTGGGTTCCAAATACGGCCTTGTCATCATGGCCGCCAAACGGGCACGTCAGCTTGTTGACCATGCACCGGCCCTTGTCGAAAGCAATTCCAATAAGCCCGTTTCCATCGCCATGGAAGAAATTGCCCAAGGGCTTATAACGGCAGAACCCAAAGCGAACACCAAGAAATAAAAGGAGTCCACTGTGTTAGAGGGCAAAAAGATTGCAATCGGTGTAACCGGTGGGATTGCCTGCTATAAGGTGGTCACCCTCGTCAGCCGTCTTGTCCAGGCGGGGGCAGAGGTCCGTGTCGTGATGACGGAAGCAGCCACTAAGCTTGTGTCCCCTCTGTTATTCAAGGAAATCAGCGGCGCGCCTGTTGCCTATGACATGTGGCGCGGCAATGATGAATTCAATGTGGAACACGTGGCTTTGGGCCGTTGGTGCGATCTTATGGTTGTGGCACCGGCTACCGCCAATATCATCGGTAAGATGGCTGGCGGCATTGCTGATGATCTCCTGTCGACGACGCTCATGGCCTGTGATAAGCCCAAGATCATCTGCCCGGCCATGAACACGAATATGCTCAATAATCCGGCTGTCGTGCGCAACCTGGAAACGCTGCGCAGGGATGGCATCCTCATCATGCCTAGCGGAGCGGGCTATTTGGCCTGCGGTATCAATGGGGCAGGACGCCTTCCTGAACCGGAAGATATCAAAGCCTATCTTGACGACTTTTTTGCAAAACGCGACGGCGACCTTCGGGGGCGCCGCATCCTCGTGACTGCGGGGGGAACTCGGGAAGCCATTGACCCGGTACGCTTTATCGGCAACCGGTCGAGCGGCAAGATGGGTTATGCTATTGCCCGCGATGCCGCGCGCCGCGGCGCTGATGTGATTCTTGTTTCAGGACCGACGGCCCTTGCTGTCCCACGGAATGTAACGCTGGTTCCTGTGGAGTCGACCCAGGAGATGCTGGATGCCTGCCTCAATGTCTATGACTCGGTGGATGCCGTAATCAAGGCTGCTGCCGTTGCCGATTACCGGCCTCATGAAAAAGCGCTGCAGAAGATCAAGAAAAATGAGGAGAGTCTCACCATCGATCTTGATAAGAACCCTGATATCCTGAAACTATTGGGAGAAAAGAAGACCCATCAGTTCCTCGTCGGGTTTGCCGCAGAAACGCAGAACCTCATTGTCAACGCGGCCGCCAAGGTGCAGAAAAAGCATCTTGATATGATTGTTGCAAACGACGTCACGGCCCCAGGTGCTGGTTTCAGTACGGATACGAACATTGTCAAGCTTCTTTTTCCCGATGGAACCATCAAGGAACCGGGTCTCATGTCAAAAGAAGATGTCGGAAATCTCATCCTTGATATCGTGCGAGACCAAACCGCTGAATAATAAAAATCAAGATGAACTGTCATCACTGTATAGTGACGGCAGGTCATTTTTCATTGCCCTTTGGTATGGACGCCTTAGGAAAAACCCTGATGGTTGGGTCTTTCCTTCCGGTCTTTTTTTTCATGTACCTTTTTCGAATATGGCCCCCGATTGGCTCAGATGCTCAGAAAAACGCACAGCAGAAGGGTGGCGCCGCACAATGAATGCTCCGTACCACTTTCCAATTTGCTTTTGCGAATTTGATTCAGATGGGTCCAGCTGCGAGAAGCACCCCGCTTCCACCGACGACGGCGAAATTTCTGCAATCACAGTTTATTAACACCTCCGTATTTTCTTCCATTGTACGATAGGCGATGAGACCATTGTTTCACCTCACTCTTTTTTAGCAATGGCTCATGCACTTCATCAATTCAGCCCGATTTCTGGATGGACAAAAAAGACGCACGAAAGCATATTTCGGACAATGTTAACATGAGATTGATCTATGCACCCTTGTGCGATGCGTCATGTCTTCATTGTCATCTCCTGAATATAAAAAAAGGCAATGAAGGCAACTTGTATATCGAGTCGGAGCGATTTTTGCTTCGAGTAAAAAACCATGTCTTGTGTACATTGAGGAGATTGAGGCCCGCGGGCGATAAAGTAAATGAGCCCATCTCTTCAGATGTATCGTCTCCAAAGAGTGGGCTCATAGCTTGCAGCAAAGCGAAGCGATGTTTATCCCGACTTAAGCGTTATGCTTTTTTGCTCCGACCGGTTTCGTAATTGATGGTAATCCCTGGTTGGTTGTTATATACATAGACGTTGAACTGGACTCCAGCGCCTTTATCTTCGACACTGTAGGCTTCCATTTGAACGCCCCGCGCCACAAGTTCCCGATCCTTAAAGATGGGAGTGACCCGATAGAGCACATGGTGATTGGTTTCTTTGACATAGTCAGCCACCATGTTTTCAAAGGGCAGCATTCCTGTTACGTTAAGATATCTTGTTCCCGTAATCAGATTGCGCGGGTTGGCGTTTTCTGCTGTCAACTGATACCCAATCAAATGACAGCGGTTGTAGAGGTACTTGCCGTCAATGCCATCATACTTGATGGTTTGCCAGCCCGAAGGTTTGATGCTTCCAATGGCTCCGCGTTTTTTTGTCGGCATGGTAGATCGACTCACGTTGGCAAAGGCCACGCCGCAGCGCCCTAGACTGTCAAGTTTGCTGTAGTGTTCAAAGGAACTGGTAGAAGCTTTGTCCTTATCGGAAAAGCTCGGTATATTATCATTGATGACAACATAAGGTTTGCCGGAAAATTCCGGAATGCTTGTCAGATCAAATGAGGCTTGGGCTGCCGAGGCTTTTTGGGTGCTGACAGGTGCCGCCGCGGGCGCGCTCTTTTTTGATGCTGCTTCCTTGGACTGGCCGCAGCCTGCTGCAATAAGTGAAAGGGAAAGTAAAAGGGAAGCCGCAAGGTTCATGATTTTTTTCATTTTTCGTATACCTCTTCTGTAATCTTATCATGGGAAGAACCGGCAAACTCCCTTGTAAAGATGCAGTGCCAGTCCTTTGTGAGATCGATATCAAAGAAAAAATCGCCTGGATAGGAGCGGTTCCAGTGATAGAGCACAATTTTTTCAATCCGGTCCAGATAAGGAGTCGCCTCCCGGTCTTCAAGAAGGGCATATTCCCCAAGACCAGCCTTTTGAAGAAAATCTTCAGCCACCTCAATGGAAGCCGTTTCCCCTTCAAAAAGGGCTGCCGTATAGGCGTCCATCCAAAGTTTTTGACCAGATGTTTGGGCAAGGATTTCCTTTCTAAGAATCCGGTCCTGACTTTGACGGCGCTTATTAAAGAGCAGACCGCCTGCATCGTCGACACATGTGATGAGAATCATCGTAACATCGTTCCTTTCTGCCGAAGTTGGGTACTTCGTCTATTATAGCAGAATCTTTGCGGCGAAAGTATGTTTTCTTATAAAATGAAGACACAGGGAAAAGAACTTTTGGATAAGGAAAAGAGCCGCTAGCTGGAGGAGAAAAATCACAGGCGATATAAAACATCTGTTTTATAAAATGAGCCCGCCTTTGAAAAATCAAAGACGGGCTGAGAGCATTAGAATAAAATCAATTAGTTATCTTCAGAGGTTACTTTAGGATGGTGTTCCAGGAATCGTAAGGAGTCACCGCGGTCCACGACCATTTCATAGTTGTGGCTTGAAAGACTCGAATAAAGGGACTGGAGACGGCGCAGGAGGGAAACGCCTCCCCTGCGCCTTGTGACGCCGGGCACAGGCGGCGGGAAGAGGGGAACACGAAGTACGTTGGCTCCGGAGTAAATCGCCATGACTTGTCCTTGGACATGGATGCTGTCAAGAAGGGGAGAGGCGGCGATATTGGCCTTCGGGAACATCACGCGCAGGATGGCCGTAAGGCGCAGGATCGTTTCCAGGCTGCATGGCAGCTGATGACGGAAACTCGTTCCTTCCCTAGGCACAAAAGGGGAAAGGCTGATCGTATCCGGATTGATTTCCTGGAGCATGGTGAGGTCGCGGGCGAGGTACTCAGCCATCTCATAAGGGGCCCCGACAAGGAACCCGGTATCAAGCTCATAGCCGAGGAGCTTAAGGTCGTTTAGGCAGTCAATCTTGGTGGATAGAGAATCTGACGGGGGATGGAGCCTTGAAAAGTGCAGGGGATCTGCCGTTTCAAAACGCAGGAGATATCTCTCGGCACCGGATTTCTTCATCCGGCTGTACGAACGGCGACTTCGCTCACCAATGGAAAGGCCCAGCGCGCAGTCGGAAAACTCTCCTTTGAGTGTCGAGATGAGGTTGCCCATAATCATGTCCGTATAGTAATGATCCTCTCCTGATTCCAGGATGAACGAGCGCAGACCGAGTTCATACCCTTCTTTCAGGGCGCCTCGGATTTCCTCTGAATTGAGGCGGAACCTATTTTTATCCCTGTTTTCTTCCCTGAGGTCACAATAAAAACAGTTTCGCGGGCAGTGATTGGTAAACTCCAGAATGCCCTGCATATAGACCCGGCGATGAAACAAATAATTCACCGCTTCCTGCGCGGCCGCAAAAAGCTTATTGCGCAGTAAGGGGTCCTGGGAGCGCAGAAGTTCCAAATATTGTTCATCCGCAAGGGATGAACGCTGCATCAGCAGGTCGACAACATCCATGACAATTCCTCAACTTCCCTATAGTCGGTCACTAACATCTACTTAACATTCCCATTATACTATATTGCAAAGCTTGTTACTAGATGGGGGTGAATAAATGCCTCATCTTGACAAGTTCGTTCCATTCCGATATACTTCTTATGTTATGGAGAGGTGGCCGAGTGGTTTAAGGCACCAGTCTTGAAAACTGGCGATCCTGCGAGGGACCGTGGGTTCGAATCCCACCCTCTCCGCCAATTGAAAATATCCTATGCGAACGGTTTCCACATAAATTCAAATAACACCGCATGAGTCTTTACATAAGGACTGATGCGGTGTTTCAGTCTTTGCTGTGTTGCTGCCTGGCTAAAGGGATCCCTCCCATCAAGCAACGCTTGTGCACCTGCAGCCTTCAAAATATCCTATGTTAGTTGCATTGATTGCCCGAAAGGAGAACGCTATCATGAACCTTTTTGATCTTTTATCTGCCCGCCGAAGCGTGCGCCAGTATACAAAAGAACCAATTGAGCACGATAAGCTCCAACAGATTGCCGCCGCTGGACTGATGACGCCGAGCAGCAAGAATCTGCGCAGTACGGAGTTTCTTGTTGTCGAGGACCGGACGCTGATTTCCCAGATGGCCCACTGCAAGCCTCGCTTTGGGGAAATGCTCCAACAGGCATCGGCAGCCATCGTTGTTCTGGGCCGGCTCGAATCCCACGCCTGGGTAGAAGACGCATCCCTTGCTATGTTTGCCATGATGCTGGAGGCCCAGGAACTGGGAATTGGCAGCTGTTGGGTGCAGGTGAGGCATATGGTCTCTGAAAAAATAGGGCCTGACGGAAAGCCTCTTACGTCGAGTAAGGATCTGCAGGAACTGCTCCATTTTCCGGATGGGCTTGAGGTGGAGGCCATCCTTTCCCTGGGATATCCGCTCCATCCCATTCGTCCAAGGCAGCTGGCTGACGCGAGACCTTTCCGAGTCCATTGGGGCAAGTGGGAATAAAGCCGTTTCCTTTTGCCATTTGCATATCCGTTAAAGAGGGATGTAAAACCTAGAAATGAACAGTCAACAAGATCTGTAAGCGTGGAATGAGCGCTGCAGGTCTTGTTTTTATCGTCTTTTGTTCCTTCTTTCGAGATTTTTGGAAGTCAAGTTGTACCGACCTCCGTTTCTTTGGTAAAATGAAGGACAAAGCATTGCTTTTTCACCAACTTGCACTATAATGAAAGTGAATACATGTTTATAATAGGAGGGGTGACAATGGGGTTTGTGACCACTGATATGATGCGGAAGCTTCTCCATCTGCCTGATGTGGAATATGACAGGGAAAGTATCGGGCGCAGGAAACGGCAGGAACCGCTTCCTGCGACGCTGCAGAAGCTTCGGGAATATCAATGGCAGGCACGCAACAAGTATAGCCCTTCCGAACTGTTTGTCCTGCAGGGTAAAGCCGCGGAAAACTATAGCGATGAAACGGTCTATAAAGATCCATGCCTTCACTATTATCCATGCTATTCAGCACTTAGTGACCGCGAGCTGCGGGGCTACTTTGGCTGGCGTACGCGAGTTCGCAGAGGGCAGGTGGAACCATCAAACCTCACTTTTTACACCCTTTATGCCAATGAACTGATCAATCTCATTGGTGTCAAATCTCCGGAGGAGGGGTACGAACGGCTCCTAAAGCTGCGAGACGACTATGGGCCAAAGGAACCGACCCTCATTATGCGCCTCAATGAGTGGCTCTTTCATTTCATGGTCTATTATGGGGTGACGCCCAAAAAACTCCCGCCCGTCGTTCAGAATCTCATGGTCCTTGGTAAGGACCTTACGTATCTGGAAACGGAAGACCTTGTTCTTCATCATCATGAGACCGTTGAGGTCCTTTCTAGACATTCCAATTACAACATTAAGAAATCCCTTCTCTATCATAAAGATCCCCTGCGTTATGAACGCTTCATTGCCCTAATCTATCAAAAGATTGTGGCCTATTTCAAGGACCATCGACAGATGGGGTTCATGGATACGTGCCTTGCCAGTGAAACCTATCGCTGGCTCGACATTTTTGAAACGGCGTATTTTCTTCCCGAACGGCGGGAACGAAAAAAACTGATTTATCGGTTCGATCAGTATGCGTACGTAAAGACGGATGGGGAGATCTGGACCCTATGGTACCGCACGGCAGATAATAAGCATAAGCGAAGACTGGGGTCCTATCTGCGCATGGCCGAGGTTCATTATCGAAAGGTCATGGGAGAGCCGCCCCTCCAGCCGCTTGAAACGCCGCCTAAATGGCTGGTGAAAAGTGTAGATGCCATTGTGGCGGGGTTTCAGGAAGAGGCCGTACGCAAGGCCCGAAAGGAAGTTTCCTTTGATTTGAGTAAATTGGGCTCAATCCGTAAGGATGCCGCACATACGCGGGATAAGCTCATGACCGAAGAGGAAATGCGGGAAGAAAGTCTCCATGACCTAAAAAAGGAAGAACATGAGGCTTCCTCTCATGAGCCTGCCGCCTTAAAAGTCTTTGAACAAAGGCCGCAGTTCGCCTCCTTGAAAATAGAAAAAGATGCAGCCCAAACGCTTCCTGAATGCCCGCCCGTGGCGGACCAGAAGGCGCTTCCCTATGGCCTTGCGGAGCCGGAAGCAGCTTTTCTCAGGGCGCTGCTTACGCATGCATCCTATGAGGAGACGCTTCCCCCTGGCATGATGGTTTCCCTCATGATTGACCGGATCAATGAGAAACTTTACGATGAATTTATGGATACGGTCCTTGCTGACGACGGAGGACCTGTGATCCTTGCTGATTACGTTGATGACCTGAAAGGAGTCCTACTTTGATCAAGATCCCAAAAAGAATTGCTCGGACCCTCATTAGTTCCTTAAAGGGCGGTGTCGTGCCCCGCATTGGTCTGCCTTATATCACAGTGGGGCGCAAGAACGAGATTGACGCGTTGCTCCACGATGTTTCGGTGATTGAAGAAGGCGGAGCCTCCTTCCGTTTTGTTGTCGGGCGCTACGGAAGCGGCAAGAGCTTCCTTCTCCAAACCATTCGCAACTATATCCTTGAAAAGAATTTTGTCGTGGTGGACGGAGACCTGTCACCGGAGAGGCGGCTTCAAGGGACCCATGGGCAGGGACTTGCCACGTACCGTGAGCTTGTACGCAACATGTCGACCAAGACCCGGCCCGAAGGGGGTGCCCTCACGCTCATCCTCGACCGCTGGATTGACCGCGTCCAGGAACTGACCATGGAAGAAACTGGCCTTGCCATAGGGGATGGGGCCCTCATGGACGCTGTGGAAATAAAGATCCGCAAGGTTCTATATTCCCTGGGGGATATGGTCCACGGCTTTGATTTTGCCCGTCTCTTGAGTCTTTACTACGAAGCCTACCGCAACGGTGACGATGCCCTGAAGTCTCTTGTCATCAAATGGTTCCGTGGGGAATATGACACAAAGACAGAGGCCAAAAAGGAGCTCGGCGTCAATATCATCATTACTGATGATGACTGGTATGAATACCTGAAAATCTTTGCCTATTTCCTAAAACAGGCAGGTTATGCCGGCTTTTTTATCCTAATCGATGAACTGGTCAATATCTATAAGATTCCCAATGCCATTTCTCGTCAGTATAACTATGAGAAAATCCTCACCATGTTTAACGATACCATGCAGGGAAAGGCCCACTATCTAGGCATCATCCTCAGCGGTACGCCTCAATGCATGGAAGACCCGCGTCGCGGCGTCTATAGCTACGAAGCACTGCGCTCCCGCTTGGCATCAGGGCATTTCAGCGGTGATTATAAAGACCTGCTGGCGCCTGTAATCTACCTCCAGCCCCTGACGCCGGAAGAACTGCTCATCTTGACGGAAAAACTGACCGAGATCCACGGCTTGCTCTATGCGTATGACAATAAAGTGACCCAGGAAGACCGCATTGCTTTCATTCGCCAGGAATTTGCCCGCGTTGGGGCCGATTCGCATATTACGCCCCGGGAAATCATCCGTGATTTTATCGAGCTGCTTGACCTTGTCTACCAGCATCCCGATAAAAGGATCGGTGATTTCCTCCAGAGCGGTGAGTTTGCCTATGCCAAAAGTGAGGAAGCCCCTGACACAAAGTTTGCCGAATTTACCCTTTGACCCGCTTGCTGTTTGTTAACAGGAAAGGATCCTGATTTTGTCTATTTTTGATGAATATGCCCCTTTTGTGCAGGATTTCATCTATCGAAATGGCTGGGATGAACTGCGCCCCATCCAAGTGGCCGCGGGGGACGCCATCTTTCATACCGATGATAACCTGCTCCTTACGGCATCGACGGCGTCAGGGAAGACGGAAGCCGCCTTTTTCCCCATCCTGAGCCTTTTTGATGCCAATCCGCCAAGTTCTGTGGGCTGTATCTACATCGGCCCGTTAAAAGCCCTCATCAATGACCAATTCCAGCGCCTGACCGACCTTTGTTCCGATGGGAATATCCCCATTTGGCACTGGCACGGTGATGTGTCCCAGTCCCACAAAGCAGGACTCATGCGTCATCCATCAGGCATCCTGCAGCTGACACCGGAATCCCTGGAAGCCATCCTGCTCCATAAGCATATGGCTGTTCCCAAGCTCTTTGGGGATTTGCGCTTTATTGTCATTGACGAGGTCCATTCCCTTTTGCGCGGTGATAGGGGCGGGCAGACCTTGTGCCTGATTGAACGAGTCAGCCGTCTTGCCGGCGTCAATCCCCGCCGCATTGGGCTGTCGGCCACAATGGGGGACCCTGAACGAACGGGGGCCTTTCTGTCTCTCGGCACAGGGCGGCGCACCATCATCCCCCGTATAAAGTCAAAAGGGAGCCGCTGGCGCCTTTGCCTTGAACATTTTTATGTCAAGGATGCCCAGGCCGGTGAAGGACGGACCGATATCAAAGCCCTGCCCGCCCTCGATGAAAAGACCGATACGGCCCCTCGTGAGGCGGATCCCGGTCTTGGCTTCATCTTTGAACATACGCGGGGAAAAAAGTGCCTTGTCTTTGTCAATTCCCGCGAAGAGTGTGAAGGCGTGACGACGAGCCTGCGCCAATACTGCGACCTGAACCACGAGGCGGATCGGTTCCTGATTCACCACGGCAATCTTAGCGCAAGCTACCGGGAAACCGCCGAAATGCTCATGAAGGACGAGACCAAGCCCCTTACGACGGTCACGACGTCGACCCTTGAACTAGGAATTGACATTGGACGCTTGGAACGAGCCTTCCAAATCGACGCGCCTTGGACGGTCTCGAGCTTCCTGCAGCGCATGGGACGCACGGGGCGGCGTGCCCTGCCTCAGGAAATGTGGTTTGTCATTCGGGAAGATGAACCGGAAATCCGGGCCATGCTGCCAGCGACCATCCCCTGGAAGCTTCTTCAGGCCTGTGCTTTGATTCAGCTGTACCTGGAAGAGCGCTGGGTGGAACCGCCGCGGCTTGACCGACTGCCTTTCAGCCTTCTTTATCACCAGACCATGAGTGTCCTTGCTTCCTGTGGGGAGATGAGTCCTGCTGCCCTTGCGTCCCGCGTGTTGACACTGCATTATTTTCACCGCATTACTCCTGATGATTACCGCGTTCTCCTGCATCATCTCATCACAACGGACCACATCCAGCTTACGGAAAAAGGCGGCCTCATTGTTGGCCTTGCCGGGGAGCGGGTCATCAATTCCTTTAAGTTCTATGGCGTTTTTCAGGAAAGCGAGGAATACACGGTTCGCAGCGAATCCCAGGAACTGGGTACCGTTGTCGCACCACCGCCGCCGGGTGAAAAGATTGCCCTTGCCGGCCACGTCTGGCGTGTCCTTGAGGTGGACCGCAAACGACATCTGATCTACTGCGAAATGGTAAAGGGCAAAGTGCCTGCCTACTTTGGCGAATGCCCCGGTGACCTTCATACCAAGGTCCTGAAACGGATGCGCCAGGTCCTGCGGGAAGACACCATCTATCCTTATCTTATGAAAAATGCCGTCAGCCGTCTGACGCAGGCGCGCTATACAGCAACCCAGAGCGGCGCTGCTGATGAAAACCTGATCTTTTTGGGCGGCAAGATGTGGTGCTTTATTCCCTGGCTTGGCACCTATGGCTTTCTTGCTATGGAACGTTTCCTGCGTCTGAAATGCGGAGAAAAGCTTGGCCTAAAGAATTTGGAATCCTTTCGGCCCTTTTTCATGCAGTTTACCATGGAAGCGGATGCAGCTGCTTTTTATGCTGTCCTGCGGGAAGAGGGGGAAAAGCTGAGCAATCCAATGGACCTGGTGTATCCGAATGAGGTCCCTTTATTTGATAAATATGACGAATATTTGCCCGAGGAACTTATAAAGAAAGGATTTGCCTACGGCGTGCTCCGTATGGATGAAGTCAAGGATTTTTGCCGTGGCCTTTCGGCAGAAACGGCAAGGCCGGCGGAAGTGATCGACGATGCGCCTAAGGGCAAAATAGGAGAAAGCTAAAATGACCCAAACCATGGGAACCCTCATTGTCCTTTTATCGACAGGCATGTGGGGCATCTCTGGCGTGTGCGGCCAGTATCTTTTTGAACACACGCAGATTGATTCGACCTGGCTGATTGCCGTGAGGCAGATTCTTGCCGGTCTCATCTATATGATGGTGATTATCCAAAGGGGAAAGGAACCGCTTTTTGCCATTTTCAGGGCGAAGCGGCAGACCTTTTGGGAAATGCTCTTTTTTACTTTGGGCCTATTAGGCTCCCAGTATGGTTTTTATTACGCCATCAAGCTGTCAAACGCTCCTACAGCAACGGTCCTTATCTATACAGCGCCGGTTTTTGTCGTGCTCCAGCAAGTGCTGATGCAGCATCGGCCTGTGGAAAAAAAGGAGGTGGTGGGAATCTTTACGGCCCTCTTGGGCGTCTTTCTTGTCTCCACCCATGGCAGTCCGACCAACCTTGTCATTTCGCCGGCTGCTCTTTTTTGGGCGATCTTATCGGCCATCGCCATGACCCTTTACACGGTGGCACCGGCACATATCCTTAAAGAATACAGCAGTCCTTATCTGATGGGGTGGGGGCAGCTCCTTTCAGGACTCGTTCTTCTGCCTTTATGCAGCCCCTTTCATTCCGGCGTAGAAAACTGGACTTTTATTAGCATGGGGGCCATGGGCTATATCATTGTCTTTGGGACGGTTGTGCCTTTTCTCATGTACTTTGGCGGACTCAAGGTCATCGGCCCAGTCAAGGCCTCCCTCATCAGCTGCAGTGAACCTCTTTGTTCCGTCTTGTTTTCTGTCGCTTTTTTAGGAACCTTCCTTGCCCTGCCAGATTATTTGGGCGTTATATGCATTGTAGGGACAGTGGTGATGCTAAGTCTGAAGTAAAGGGCCTATTCGGCGCCCCCGTCCGAAGGAAACGGTTTGGAGCCGGCTTCCCAGCTTTTCCCTCATTGTTTTTTTCTAAAAAAACACCCCCGCCCTTGCAGGAGTGTTTTTTTCTTATCCAAAAATGACTTCATCAATCTTTTTCTGCACGGCCATATACTCCCGAATGGAGGCTTCGCACCGTTCCGTGAAGGTGGGGCGCAGGTCGAGTTTTTTACCAAGGAGCTTGAAAAAGGCCTTTTCCTCATCGGCATAGGTCCCATCCACAAGGGCAAGCCCCATCAGTTCAAAGACGACAATGCGTTTTTGGATGCGGTCCGTTGCGGCATTGAGGTCCATTGCCAGGGCTTCCAGAGATTTTTTCGGCAAGTCGGGGGAAATGCTCATCTGCAGTTCCTCGCCATAGGCTGCCAGCAGTTTTTCTTCCCGTTTATCGACAATTCCATCAGCGTTGCACAAATATTTGGCAATTTCAATAAAGACTTCCTTAGCAGGTTGAGATAATCTCCGTAAATACATGAGGACCCCTCCGTTCAAGTTTGCTCCACGGGAAGCATAAGAAAAAACTAAGGTACTTCCTTGTTTTTTATTATAGCAAAGGGCCTAGGCAGACACAATGACAAAAAGGGGATTTCCAGATATAAAGGAAAATTATGTAATATATTTGACAATTGAATTCTTTGAAAGCATGGACATTTCCAGAATTTTTTAACCATCTGTGGTCAAGGAAGTCGAAAAAAATGAATCTTGATGAGAATGCTGTGTTTTCCATGTCCTTTCATGTTATAATGAGCAATATGAATATGCTGTCAGATTCCATGGACTTGCTTCATCTAAATGCGGGCTGGATACTCCGACCTCTTAGGTCGGGGAGGAAGCCCGCTTCACCTCGCTTTCTAAATAGCTAGAATTTCAGCAAAATCTATAATATAATTTTCTTGATGAA
This sequence comes from uncultured Acidaminococcus sp., assembly GCA_900538365.1. Taxonomy (GTDB): domain Bacteria; phylum Bacillota; class Negativicutes; order Acidaminococcales; family Acidaminococcaceae; genus Acidaminococcus. The sequence goes on from UPXT01000001.1 coordinate 89,728, forward strand.
GTAATATCTATTTTAGAAAGGCAGGTGAAAAAAATGTCCAACCTAACCAAAACGATAAAACTTCGTATATACGTTACTCCTGAACAGGAAATATTGTTTCGTCAAATGACTGAACAATACCGCTTAGCTTGCAACTTCGTATCTCAATATATCTTTGATCATCAATTTGATCTAGCATATCAAAACCTCAATAAAGAACTTTATAGCAACCTCCGACATTTATTCGGGCTAAAATCACAGTTGGCACAATCTTCCATTAAGACAACTATTGCTAAATACAAGACCGTTAAACAGCAGCTTTTCCAAAATCCTTATAGATACAAGGATGAGAATAACGATTGGCAACGTATTCCCAAAACCCTGGAATGGCTCTGGAAGCCTATATTTTTCAGCCGTCCACAAGCTGACCTTGTTCGTAATCGAGACTACAGTTTTGTAAACGATGGACAAACACTGTCTATTAATACCCTTGATCGGAGAACCAAATGCCCATTTGAAAGCAAGCATTTTACTGAATATCTTAACGGTTCTTATAAACTCGGGACAGCAAAACTTGTAAAGCTTAAAGGCTGGTGGTATCTCCATATCCCTGTTACAGAAACTGTGGAAGATTTTCAGAAAGAAAACGTCCGCCATGTTGTTGGTATTGACCGTGGACTTCGTTTTCTTACGGTCAGTTATGACGAGCAAGGCAAGACAGAATTTGTTTCTGGTAAAAAGATTGCCACTAAACGTCATAAATTTCAAGAGCTAAGAAAACAACTTCAGTCGAAAGGGACGAAATCTGCAAAGCGTAAACTCAAAGCTATTTCTGGACGAGAGAACCGTTGGATGTCCGATGTAAATCATCAGATTTCTAAGACACTCGTGCAGAAATACGGCAAAGATACGCTTTTTGTTCTGGAAGATTTAGCTGGCGTTAGTTTTGAAGAGAGAAATCTTTCTAAAACAACTAAACAGAACTATGATCTACGAAGTTGGGCATTTTACCAATTAGAACAATTTTTAACCTACAAAGCTCACGAAAACCGATCTGAAGTTTTAAAAGTATCAGCAAGATACACATCCCAGCGTTGTCCCAAATGTGGAACTATCCATAAAGAAAATCGAGATCACAAAAAACATTTATACAGTTGCCAATGTGGTTATAAATCAAACGACGACCGAATTGGAGCTATGAATATCCAGCTTCTCGGAACTATGTGGATTTCTGGGGACAATAATCCCCACTACGAACGAATAACAACTGCCTCGGAGTAAACTCCTTGGCAAAGCGGGTGCTGTCAGCCACCCGATAATGTAGGCGGATTTAGGAAGATACTTATGTATCGTTAGCACCTATGCAATTCCGACTTACAAGCCGCTACTTCTATAAGTGGCGGTAGTTGACGATACGTAAAGGAGGTCCTTTCATGGACTTTTCGCAAATTAGGCATCCTTATCCTTCGCGCCGCAGTGTGACCTATGGCAGACGCGGCATGGTGGCTACCAGCCAGACCCTTGCAGCGCAGGCGGGCCTTGCCATGCTGAAAAAAGGCGGGAACGCTGCCGATGCCATTATCGCCACAGCAATTGCCATGACCGTTCTTGAACCAACCAGCAATGGCCTGGGCAGTGATGCTTTTGCTCTTTATTGGAGCGAAAAGGATCATCAGCTATTCGGCCTCAATGGCAGCGGCTGGGCGCCTCGGGCCCTGACACTTGAGGCCATGCGCAAAAAAGGCTATGCCGCCATGCCGGAACGGGGCTGGGCTTCCGTGACCGTCCCAGGAGCCGTTTCAGCTTGGGCCGTCCTGCATCGCCGTTTTGGGCAGCTGCCCTTTCAAAGTCTCTTTGAACCGGCGCTGTCCTACGCCGAAGACGGGTATCCTGTCCAGCCTGTGACGAGTCTTCTCTGGAACCGGAGCGCCCAAACGTTTGCGCCCTTCCAACAGGAAGAAGCCTTTGCTCCGCTATTTGAAACTTTCTTCCAGAACGGGTCCCCTGGGCCTGGCGACTTGGTCCGCCTTCCAGATCATGCAAAGACCCTACGCCTTCTTGCTGAAAGCCACTGCGAAAGCTATTACCGTGGTGAGATTGCCCGTGCCATTGACGACTTTTCCCAAAAAACGGGCGGTTATCTGCGTGCAGAGGACTTGGCCCAATATGAGGCAGAATGGGTGACGCCTGTGTCCCGTTCCTACCACGGATACGAAATCTGTGAAATCCCGCCCAATGGTCACGGCATTGTGGCCCTCATGGCCCTAGCCCTTGCCAGCCGCCTTCCCATCAAGGACCGGACGGAGCCGCGGAGCGTCCATTACGCCATTGAAGCCATGAAGCGTGCATTTGTGGATGGCATGGAATATATTACCGATCCCTGTCATATGAAAGTAGACGTGAACGATCTTTTAAGCGATGCCTATGCTGACCGTCGCTCCCAAGGTCTTATGGAAGACGCTGAAATGCCGCGTCCTATCGATCCGGACTGCGGCGGTACGGTCTATCTTTGCGCTGCCGATGGAGAAGGCAATATGGCGTCCTTCATTCAGAGCAACTTCCGTGGTTTTGGCAGCGGAATCGTCATTCCTGGGTATGGCATTTCCCTTAATGATCGGGCTAGTTCCTTCCGTCTTGACGAAAAGACGGCAAATGTCCTCGTACCGGGTAAAAAGCCTTACCATACCATTATTCCTGGTTTCCTCATGAAACAGGGAGAACCCCTTGGCCCCTTCGGAGTCATGGGCGGCTATATGCAGCCCCAGGGTCATCTCCAGGTCATGATGAACTATATCGACTTTGGCCTTGATGAACAGGAAGCCCTTGATGCACCGCGCTGGCAGTGGATGGGCGGCAAGAAGATTGAAATCGAACCGGGGTTTGGCCCCACTGTGATTGAAGATCTGAAACGTCGCGGCCATGAAGTGACAGTCAAAGAGGACTTTACCAGCTTTGGCCGAGGTCAAATGATTATGCGTCAAAAAAACGGTTCCCTTGCTGGAGCCACAGAACCCCGGGCGGATGGCACTGTCGCCGCCTGGTAAAAGGAGGAGTTTCCATGAAAAAAGTAACGATGATTGTTATGCCGGGCTGTCCCTACTGTGCCAATGCCAAAAAGGCACTGGCAGCCCTTCAGAAAGAGACAGTCTACCAGGATATTCCTGTGGAACTTGTCGATGAAACAAGTGAAGCCGACAAAGTAAAACCTTATGCCGGTGCGTATTACTATGTCCCGACCCTTTTCGTGGATCATAATAAGAGTTACGAGGCCCATCCCGGCGATACGTATGAAGTCATCTACGAAGCCGTGGAAAAAGCGCTGGCTGCGGCTAAATAACTTTTAGGCAATAGAAAGGTTCTATAATTTATTTTGGGGCGCTAAAGTGACCGTCCAGATTCGTGTCCTCTCAGCGCCTACTTTTTTCAATAAAAAAATAGGCATATGCACTCAAATCCTTTACAATTAAAGTGACTAAACAATAAAGAAAGTGAGTTGAATACATATGCCTTCCCTAGATTATATCGAAAAATTAACAGGAATTAAAGAGGACTGGATTCAAAATTTAAAGGAAACGGAATCAGCCTTGGTTTTAGCGATTCAGCTGCCGCCTCAAGAACACATCTGCCCTCATTGCAAGGCCA
>UPXT01000002.1 GCA_900538365.1 uncultured Acidaminococcus sp.
ACAGATTGCTAAGCTGAAAACGTCCTCATAAACTTTTTGTCTAGTGTCCTATTTGCTATTGCAATCAACCTTTTGTTTTTATTTATCCCAAAAAGCCTACTCCTGAAGAAGCTTACGAAGGCTGGAAGCCGTCCGCGTCACAAGATCGGTCAGTTCCGGCACAAATTGCCGCGAATAGGCCGTGCTCCCAATCCCACTGCGGGTCTCAAAAGTTTTTAAAATGGCGTTGAACTTTTCTCCTTCATAAGCATGCAGGGCCTCCACAAGCCCATCATAGGTGGCATGGCAAAGATTGGCGGGATCCAGTTCAAAGGCAGTGCCAACCTGATCGAAAAAATCATTCCAGACCTCAAGGGAAGGATGAAGACCAACCTGATGCGCGCAGTCCTGGATCATATGGGTCTTAAGGTACATATACTCCCGCAGGGCCCGTTCCCGCTCTTCAGGAAAGAGTTTATACCACTCATAGATCTTATAGCCGCCCCAATCACCTATCGTAGCACAGGCATTGACGAGATCCTTCATTGATTTCATTTGTCTTCCTCCTTGCTGGTCGTGCTGCCAAACCCACCACTGCGAGCCGACTTTTCCTTGCTTTCATCATCATCCGTTGTGAGATAGCGATAAAAAATGCCTTGAGCAACCCGCTCATGAGCTTCAAGGACAATGTCGTCATCGGTATCATTGGCGAGCGCAATCATTAGATGACCCTCATTATCAGGATTATTGTAATAATCGGCATCAACAATCCCTTCATTATTGACAAGCCGCAAATGACGTTTGATGGCCATACTGGAGCGGATATGGATACCCAGGAACTCGTCATCCTGCATATAGGCCTTGATTCCCGTAGGAACCATCTTCTGGGAATGGGCAGAAATCGTCACAGATTCTGGCAAATAGATGTCATAGCCAGCGGAATATTTTGTCTGTCTTGTCGGCATGGGAAATTGCCGATCTGCATAAGCTGCAATCTTTTCAAAACCACGTTTTCTCATTTTTCGTTATGACCTCTCTTTTTTGTGCTTTCCGAAGTCTTCACACTGATTCCTGAGGGAAGGACCGGATTCACACGTCTTAGTTCCACGCCTGCCTGAGCAGAACGTGATAAGGCTTCAATGAATGTCATCTTAGGGATGGGAATGAAGGATTCTTTCAAATGCTTCTTTTCGATGACTCTTCCTTTCTTGGACAGGAGAGCGACCTGATCGACTTTATAGGTGTGATTTTCTATGTTTAATGATACAATAAGTTCGCACGAACCAGGTCGGTCGCTTTTTTCGAGTTTTTTCTTGTAGGTTTCCCCTAAAAGACGGATAAAGTTATGATCCTTCAAGACGGCTTTCGTCTTAACCTTTTCAAGCAGGCCCCCTTTTTCCTTTTGAAGCGCCTTTTCAAGGGACTCTTGCTCCACATAGTACTCACCAGCAGGATTGACTCCCAGGAGCTGGTAGGTTTCCTTTGCGGAGACGGTTTTTCCTGTATAGAACGTCAAAACTGATGCGAGCAGCACCAAGAGCTCCTTTTTCATGACCTTTTCCTCATTTCTCATCTTCTAAGCAGTAAATTATGGATATGATTTCTTTCAACTTTCCTACCCTTCATCTTACTCAATGTGGGTAAGATAGTCAACAGCTTGAAAGGGAGACTTCAAGGTGGAAAGCGTGCCAGTCAATAACAAGGAGGGTTCCATGAACCAGCTGTTTGTCCCGAAGGACCAATCAGGGATTCATTTAAAGACATTTCTCATGCAGTGGGGATTGTCGGCTTCCTACTGGAAAGCTTTAAAAAAAGCTCAGGCTCTTTTTGTCAATGGCGTCGTCACAGTATGGGATATCCCGCTTTCAGCCAATGATCGGGTCAGTTTTCCTTTCTTACCGGAAGAAACGGACCTTGCCCCGGAAGAAGGGCCTCTTACGATTCTTTATGAAGACGAGTTCCTTCTTGCCGTTCATAAGGAGCAAGGACTGCTTGTCCATAACAGCGGTCTCACCCAAGAGTCCTCCCTATCCCGCCGCGTTCTCTTCTATTACAGGGAACATGATATCAAGGCCGCCCTTCATCCGGTTTCCCGTCTTGACCGTGAAACAAGCGGCATCGTTCTATTTGCCAAAAATGCTGCACTCCATCATATGCTCACCAAGACTCCTATGAAAAAACTTTACCTTGCCTTCTCGCAAGGCCATTGGGAAAAATCTTCCGGACTCATCAATCAGCCCATTGCCCGCAGGGAAGGCTCCATCATCGAGCGATGTGTTGCGCCCCAGGGAAAAACTGCCCGTACGCGCTACCGCGTGCTTTGGCAGGATGCAGAAAAAAGTTTGGTTGCCTTCCATCTTTATACCGGACGCACACATCAGATTCGCGTACACGCAGCATACATGGGACACCCGCTTCTGGGCGATACCCTCTACGGGGAGAAAGGTTCCCCAAAACCACATGCTCTGCATGCGGTGCGTCTCCAGTTCCGCCATCCCCTATCGGGAAAGGATGTAAAGATTACGGATTCCTCCCTTCCCTTTTCCTTACCTATCAATAAGGCTTTTATCCCCTGTCGTTCCAAAAAAAGGAACAAAAGATGATGGAGAGTATGGTATAATGAAATCGAATTTTATTGATAGGAGGATGTATTATGCCACTTGTAACAACAAAAGAAATGTTCAAGAAAGCTTATGAAGGTCACTATGCAGTCGGGGCTTTCAACGTCAATAATATGGAAATCGTCCAAGGGATTGTCGATGCCGCCAAAGAAGAAGAATCCCCACTGATTCTTCAGGTTTCCGCTGGTGCCCGGAAATATGCCAAGCACGCCTATTTGATTCACCTCGTCCAGGCTGCCCTCGAAGACACGGACCTGCCCATTGCCCTCCATCTTGACCACGGTGCTGATTTCGAGATCTGCAAGGCCTGCGTTGATGGCGGTTTCACATCTGTCATGATTGATGGTTCCAAATATCCTTTCGAGGAAAATATTGAATTGACAAAACGTGTTGTCGACTATGCCCACAGCAAAGGGGTTGTCGTCGAAGCCGAATTGGGCAAATTGGCTGGTGTAGAAGACGCCGTCAAGGTCAATACGAAGGATGCAACCTACACCGATCCCGATCAGGCTGTTGAGTTTGTAGAAAGAACGGGTGTCGATTCCCTAGCCATTGCCATCGGGACAAGCCATGGTGCCTATAAATTCAAGGGAAAACCGGAACTTGACTTCGCACGCCTTGAAAAGATTTCCAACCTGCTGCCAAACTTCCCCTTGGTCCTCCACGGAGCCTCCACGGTCATTCCGGCCTTTGTAGAAGAATGCAACCGTTATGGCGGCAAGCTTGACGGTGCCCAAGGGGTACCGGAAGACATGCTCCTTAAAGCCGGCAAATACGGGGTCTGCAAGATCAATATCGATACGGACCTGCGTCTTGCCATGACCGCTTCCATCCGTAAGTACCTGGCAGAACATCCGGAAGACTTCGATCCCCGCTCCTACTTAGGCGCTGGCCGTCAGGCCATCAAGGATATGGTCTCCCACAAGATGCGGGACGTCCTCAACTCCTCCCATCGTCTTTAATGAAAAAACAGCTGCTCGCAAGGGCAGCTGTTTTTTCTTAGTTGGGCGTTTGGTCATCTTTTTGGGGAAGGGTCCGGAAGAATTGCCTTGCCAAGTACAAAGAGAGGAAAAAGGCACATAGATCGGATAAGGATTGACACCAGATCAGCCCCGTAAGGCCAAAGATACGAGGCACAATGAGTACAAAAGGGATCAGGAAAAGTCCTGTCCGTCCGATGGAGATAAGAACAGCCCCGATTGTGCGTCTTGTAACCTGCAAAAGCATATTTGCAATGATCACGAAAGCCAGTGTCGTAAATGTAAGACATTGGGCACGGAGCGCCTGGGTCCCGATGGAAATGACGAGGGGATCGTCGCGGAACAAACGGAGAATAGGATCGGCAAAGAAAAAGCCTACAAGACTTGCCGTAAGTCCAACCAGTGTATTCATACGAAGGGAAAAGGCAAATCCGTCGCGCAGCCGTTGATAGGACCGAGCACCATAACTAAAACCGCAGACTGGCTGGAATCCTTGTCCAATACCGATGATGGCAGACGCGCCAATAAAGGCAAGCCGCGTGACAATACTCATGGCTGCGATGGCAGCATCCCCAAATGCCCCGGCTGCCACATTAAGGCTGATTGTTGCAAGACTTGCTGTCCCCTGCCTAAACAAAGAGGGCAGCCCACCTGCCGTAATTTCCTTGAAAAGGACGGCTGATGGATGAAAATCGCGGAATCTGATGGGAATATTGCCGCCTTTGTGGGTCATGACAAGAAGGATGATAAAACTAAAGCATTGGCTGATGACCGTCGCGTACGCAGCCCCTGATACACCAAGACCTAAGGAAAAGATAAAAAGGGGATCAAGGAGCATATTGAGGCATCCTCCGGCCATGATGCCCACCATCCCAAAGGCACTGCTTCCTTGAAACCGCAGATGGTTATTCATAAGGAGGGAACACATCATAACAGGCGCTCCACACATGATGATGGCTAAATAAGAAGCCGCATGAGGCAGGATGGTTGGCGTGGACCCTGTCAGCTGGGCAATGTCCCGCGCATTGAAATGCCCAATAAGCAAAAGCAGGAGGCCGCAAATAAAAGCATAAAAGAAACTCGTACTTGCCATGATACGTGCATTTTGGATACGTTGGGCTCCCAGTTCCCGGGCCATGTAGGTTCCTGATCCCTGGCCAAAGAAAAAACCAAGGGCCTGGATGATGGACATGCTGGCAAAGGTTACACCTACCGCAGCGGTGGAACTGGTGTCCAGCTTGCTCACAAAAAACGTATCCGCCATATTGTAAAAACTAGTGGTCAGCATACTTAGGATAGAAGGAATGGCAAGTTTTAAAATGAGTCGATCCACAGGAGCTTCCAGCATCTCGTGGAATTTTTCGGAACGTTTATCTTGTGGATTATGCATAGGATTCTACCGTTGCTTTCATATAATAGGATCTGGAAATCATCAAGATCCCCCCCTATTTTATCATAGTTCCTGTCATTTTGCAGACGCCACAGGAGCTGCGCTGAAAAGAGATACCCTGTTCTAAGTTGACTGAAAAAATCAAGCAATTCTCTTTTTTCCCTGCACAATATGTTACAATTAATTTACATAGTTTTTACATTTTCCATAAAGGAGGAGTTTTACGATGAAAATGAAAAGATTGCTCGCAGCTTCCGCCCTTTGTGCCATGGCCCTTGCCCTTACGGCCTGCGGCGGCAAAAAGGAAGCGGCCAAATCAAACGGGGCTTGGAAACCAGAAAAGGACATCCATGTCATTGTCGCCTACAAAGCAGGATCCGGTACAGATACTGGGGCTCGTATCCTTTGCAAGGATGCGGAAAAACATATTGGCAAGACCTTGATTGTGGATAATAAACCCGGGGCAGACGGAAAAATTGGCTGGACGGAACTGTCCAAAGCCAAACCAGATGGGTACACCATTGGTTATATCAACCTGCCGACCTATACAACCTTGGCCCTGCAGAAAGGTTCCGCTTTCAATGAAAAGAGTATCGTGCCCATTGCCAATCACTTGAAGGAAACAAGTGTCGTTGTCGTCCGTGCGGACAGCAAATGGAAAACGCTAAAGGATCTGGTAGCAGAGGCCCAACAAAACCCTGGAAAACTTAAGGCTTCCACCAACGGGGTACAGGCTTCCAACCACACGGCTGCCCAGCTTCTTGCAAAATCGGCTAAATTCGAATACAATGCCGTTCCTTACGGCGGCACGGCAGATCAGCTCCTTGCCCTGCGCCAAGGCGAAGTGGACTTTTCCTGCGCCAAGGTCGGCGACGTCGAACCTCTGATTGGCGGGTCTTCCCCTGTGCTTCGCGTGCTCGGCGTTTATTCGGAAAAACGGCTGGACAGCCTGAAGGATGTCCCAACCTTGGGTGAACTAGGCTATTACAACAAGTGGTATGGTACGGCCCGCGCCCTTGTAGCTCCAAAAGGAACGCCGGATAATATCATCAAATATTATGTCGATATCTTCAAGATTGTCATGACTGACGAACAAACCATCCGTGATCATAAGAATGCTGGTCTTACCATGGACTATCTTGACAACAAACAGCTTGGTGAACTGATCAGTCAGCAGCTCGAATTCTGCCGGGATGTTGTTTCCAAGCTTTACACCAAATAATCTTAAGGAGTCCTATCATCTATGAAAAAATCAGAACTTGCCATCGTGGTTTTTATGCTGGCATTTTGCGGATTTTTCTATCATGAGACGCTGCTGCTTCCAGAAAAGGCACAGCATTATCCGCTCTTTGTCATCTCGCTTCTGGCGGTTCTGTCCGTGCTGCAGCTGGTCAAGATGCTGATCGGCTGCCACGGGCATTTTTCCCTCGTCAGTGATGCCGATGTCGTTTGGAAGGATTTCCTGCCTCGTCAGTTTGTGACCTCCTTCCTTGCGTCCATCCTTTTTTTCGTGGGAATGTACTTCATTGGATTCTATCTAACGGCCGTCCTTTATATCGGCTTTATGATGCACTATTTCAAGATTGAAAAGAAATATATAGTTTTGACCACTGCAGTTCTTTTGCTTCTTATCTACGGCGTCTTCAGTGAATCCTTGAATGTACCGCTGCCAGTAGGCGAACTGTTCTATGATATTCTTTAAGGAGGCCGCGACAGAATGGAAAATCAATATGCGTTAATGATGGCGGGCTTCCTCAATGCCCTGACACCAACCAACCTCGTCGTCATGCTCCTATCGGTTACAATGGGCATCATTATTGGCTGCATGCCGGGGCTGTCAGCCGCTATGGGCGTAGCCCTTCTGCTGCCCCTGACTTTTGGTATGGAGCCGTCATCAGGCCTGATCATGCTGGGTGGAATTTACTGCGGCGCCATTTTTGGCGGCTCAATTTCTGCTATTTTGATTCATACCCCTGGAACCCCAGCTTCTGCTGCAACGGCCATTGACGGTTACGCCATGACCCTCAAGGGAAAAGCGGGCAAAGCCTTGGGAACAGCCTGTACGGCTTCATTTTTTGGTGGGCTGTTATCCTGTCTTTCCCTTTATTTCTTTGCTCCCATCTTAGCCGAACTTGCCATGAAATTTGGCAGTCCTGAGTATTTTTGGTTAAGTTTATTTGGTCTCACCATCATTGCGGGCATCAACTCCGACTCCATGATCTTAGGCCTTATGAGCGGAGCCTTTGGCCTTGTCCTATCCACCATCGGTATGGACCCTATGGAAGGCGTGGAACGGTTCATGTTCGGTCAGGATGCCCTTTATAACGGCGTTAACATTACAGGTGCCCTGATTGGTCTCTTCTCCCTATCCCAAGCTTTTATCCTTGCGGAAAAAGCCATTGTCAAACGGGCCCGGGCTGCTCACTTTGATGATTCCATCATCCTGACCAAAAGTGAACTCAAGCAGATTACACCAACGGTCCTGCGCAGTTGGATTATCGGTAACATCATCGGGATCCTTCCCGGTGCCGGAGCTTCCATTGCCTGCTTCATGGGCTACAATGAAGCCAAACGCTTTTCCAAGCATCCAGAAGAGTTTGGTCACGGCTCCATAGAAGGGATTGCCGGTTCTGAGGCGGCTAACAATGCCGTTACGGGCGGGTCCCTCATCCCTACCCTCACCTTGGGTATCCCCGGGGAGAGTGTTACGGCTGTCCTCATGGGAGGGCTCATCATTCAGGGGCTTCAGCCCGGACCTGAACTCTTTACAAAGTATGCTGACATGACGTATACTTTCTTTGGTGGATTTGTCTTCATCCAGTTCTTCATGCTGGCCATCGGCCTTGTTGGGTCTCGGCTCTTTGCCAAGATTGCCCGCATCTCCGATGCCATCCTGATTCCATGTATCTTTGTCCTTTGTGTCGTTGGTTCCTTTGCCATCAACAACAACTTCTTTGATGTCGTTGTTATGTTTTTATTTGGTATTGTGGGCTACATTATGCGTAAGGTCAATATGAACACGGCCGCTGTTGTCCTGGCCCTCATTTTAGGCCCCTTAGGGGAGCGCGGTCTGCGCCGAAGCCTTTCCATTTCAGGCGGCGACATCAGTGTCCTTTTCTCGACGACCATCTGCCAAGTGCTCATTGCGCTGAGCCTGCTGTCTCTTTTATCCCCGCTTTTAATAAAACTCTGCAAGGGCAGCAAAAAATAAAATGAATTTGCCCATCTGACATCAAAATTCAATTGCGATGAAAGAGGCCTGTTACTTTCTAAGCCGCATCGGATGGATGCGGCTTTTTCTCTTTTAGACAAGGTTCAGAAAGGAACGATTTTTTATGGAAACCCGTGTAGCCCTCATTGGCATCCTCATCGATGATTCCGATGCCGTGGAAAAAGTCAATCAGATCCTTCATCTATCTAGCCGCTGGATTGTCGGACGTATGGGCATCCCCTATCACGCCCGTAACGTCAACATCATCAGTGTCGTCGTTGATGCGCCCCAGGACGAGATCAGCAGGATGAGCGGACTTATCGGAAAACTGTCCGGAGTTACCGCAAAGATTGCCTACGCAAAGCTCCCCAGCCATGAAGCGTAATGACCTGCCGCCCCTGATTCCCTTCATTGTCTTGGGGCTTTTATGGAAAAACGCCGCTTCGGCCAAACTTTGGACGCCCTATATTCTGCCCTCGCCGGAACGGGTGTGGGAGACCCTCCTCATCATGATCCAAAATGGACAGCTCGTAGAACACGCTCTTCTTAGCATGATGCGCGTCCTCATGGGATTTTTCTGGTCTTTTCTCCTTGCTGCCTTCCTTGTAACCATAAGCCTTCTCTTTCCGTTTTTCAGGAAAATGAACCATGGACTTCTCGTCTTCATTCAGCATATTCCGCCGCTTAGCCTCATTCCTCTCTTGATCCTCTGGTTTGGCATCGGCGAAACACCTAAACTCCTCGTCATCATCTTAGCCACCTTTTTCCCTATTTATCTTAATATGGAAGATGGGCTGTTAAGAACTGACCCTAAGCTCTTGGAAGTGGGCAAGACCCTTGGATTTTCCCAAGGAGAGACCTTATGGAAGATCCGTCTGCCCCTTGCCCTTCCGACCATCGTTACAGGAATGCGGATTGGCATGGGCTACAGCCTGAGGGCCATCATCGGTGCAGAAATGATTGCGGCCGACAAGGGCCTTGGCTATTTCATCCTGGACGCCCAAACCATGAGCCGAAGCGATAAAGTGATTGTGGGAATCCTGGTAATTGGACTTATGGGGCTTATCTTGGACGGCCTTTTCAGTCTCTTCTCCTACGTCCTTTTCCCTTATGAAAGGAGAAAATCTTGATGGATGCCCTTACCTTGGACCATATCAGAAAATGCTACGGTCCAAACACTATCCTTAACAATCTTACCTATTCCTTTCCGCTTAAGGAAGTCTCGGTCATCCTAGGAAAGAGCGGATGCGGGAAAACTACCCTGCTGCGCCTCATCATGGGTCTTGAAAAAGCTGAAGGAAAGATCACGATGCCCCCTGCCCTTCGTCTGGGCATGATGTTTCAGGAAGCAAGGCTCATGCCTTTTTTGACTCTCCGGGATAACATCACCCTAGGAAAGAAAACCCTCACAGAAGAGGAATTGTCACAGCTGCTCGAACTGGTTCACCTAAAAGAAGCAGCTTCCCGCTATCCCCATGAACTTTCAGGCGGCATGCAGCAGCGGGCGAGTCTAGCAAGGACGCTGGCCCAAGACAATGATTTTATCCTTATGGATGAGCCCTTTGCTGCCTTGGACTATTTCACAAGGAGGCATATTCAAGAAGAACTTCTAGCCATGCGAAAAAAATGTCCCTTTGGGGTCCTCCTTGTGACCCATAATGTTGATGAGGCCCTGCGCTTGGGAGATAGAATCCTCATTCTCGAAGGCGGCAAGTTCATCTTTGAAAAAGTGCTTCCTCAAGAGGCTGCCTTGCGGGATCTTCTTTCAGCGCCTTACATCGCAATCAAGCGGCAGATCCTTGAAGCCCTTGAAATATAATCATTTGGAGAGCAGATTCTCTGTTCCCGCTCCAAGAAAGGAAGTCATTGACCAATGAACAAAACAATCAAACGGATGGCTGGTTTGTTAGGCGTGCTGACACTGAGTCTTACCCTTACCGCTTGCTCCACCAATAAGGATGGCAAGCAAGCTGCGCCGGCAAAGCCCGAAAAAATAAGCATAACCTACGTCCAGGCGCCGCTCAACGTCCCTTCTATCGTTGAAAAAGCCAATCAATCCTTTGCAAAAAAATTCAAGGAAAAGGGAATTCCCGTGACCTATTCCACGATAACGAGTGGTGCTGACCAGACGGCTGCCCTGGCTTCTGGTGATATTCAGTTCCTCAACTGCGTTGGTGGCTCTTCCGTCCTTCTTTCTGCAGCAAATGGGGCTGATATCAAAATCATCAGCCTGTACTCCCAAGCCCCTAAAGCCTTCAAGCTCTTTTCCAAGGACGCAGCCATCAGCTCCCCGCAGGCACTTAAAGGAAAAACCATCGCTGGTCCCAAGGGAACCATCCTCCACGAGCTCCTTGCCGCCTATCTCAAACAGGGCGGCCTTAGCATGGAAGACGTAACATTCGTTTCCATGGGTCTTCCGCAAGCCCGGGCGGCCCTTGAAAACGGCAGTGCCGACTGTGCCCTTCTGGCTGGTCCCTTGGCCTATCAGGAAGAAGAAAAGGGCATGCATGTAGTCACGACCGGGGACGGCCTAGTTTCAGGTCTTACGGTCACTGCAACGAGCGGTCAGTTCTATAAGGAGCACAAAGATTTGGTGGACCTCTTCCTCTCCGTCCAAAAGGAAACCTTAACCTACATGAAAGAGCATCAAAAAGAAGCCTTGGCGGCTGCTGTCAAAACGACCGGACTTGATGAAAAGGCCGTTAACTCCATGTACGGACTCTATGATTTTAGCATGGATATTACACCAGAAGCCATTGAATCCCTGAAAAAGACGCAGGACTTCCTTGTCAGCGCTAAGATGATGGATAAGAAAGTCGATGTTGATGCCCTTTTTGTCAAATAACAGTATAAAAAAAGGCGGGTGCCCATAATGACACCCGTCTTTTTTTGTGCAATCAGGAAAGTTCTTCCACGACTTCAAGGGTTCCCAAATAGGCCCCTTCGCGGTCCCGTACGGCAAGATAGCGGACACGAGCCTTTTTCCCTTTTTTGATGGTTTCAAATCCAAGGGAATCTTTTTCTCCGCTGCGCAGTTTTTCTATGACACCTTTCACCATAGGGATAACCTTTGGTGGATGACAGTCATAGACAGAATGCCCCAGGGCGGTCAAAGGCCGGGGAAAAAGAGGCGTCGATTCTGAAAAATATTGATTCGTATCGGCTGCATCCACAAAAGTGAGTTCAAAAGGCAAAGTCCTGAGGATGCCCTCAAGCTGTGTGACCGTCAGTTTTCCACTGGGAAGGAAAATGGTCTTTCCATTGTCCTTCAGCCCTTGGTTCAGCCTGCTTTTAGGAAGGGACTGAGCGTTCCATATCGGCACATCCGTTATATAAGACCAGCCAAAGCGAGGAAAATCTCCGGCAATAAGGGGCCACTCATTTTGATCAACGAGTTTCTGTACCATAGGGACAAGGATTTCCGTTTCCTTGAAAATCATCTCTCGCATCCTGTTGAGGAGTCCTGAAAGAGCCTGGTGCAGCGCATCGTCGTTACTTTTTTCGGTATGGGGATCCTCTTTTTTTAGTTTATTGATCAAATCCTGGAGACTTTTGCGGATTTCCCCATCCACATTCCACATGACACGGCTGGGTCCCGGCATGCCTTTGCGCCCTAAAATGGGCAGAAGAACTTCATCTTTCTTGTCATAATGGGCTTTAATCGGGAGCAGCCCTTCGAGGGCTGACAGAATATCTGCGGCCGAAAATGGGCCATTCATCACGGCTGAAAGCTTATCAAGATGGCTTTCAATGGCCTCATTTTCTTTTAAAAAAAGCTGCAGCGGATGACCTTCCGGGAACTGTTCCCCTATGGTTTCCATCTTGCCATGAAGAAGGCCGGAATGAAGATCACAAATTCGTCCCATGTTCTCACTGAGGTTTCCTGCTTGAAGCAAGGCTTGCTCAGCTTCCATGATCTCTTCGGTTGAGACTGAGGCAAAATCCTTTTCAAATTCCCGACGAACTGAAACAAGATCTTCACCTTCTTGAAGACGGACCAAATAAGACTGAAGTTTTTTTATTTTTTGAGAGTCCATAATAAACCTCCTACGATCACTAATTTTCTGTTCTGCTAGCAGTTTATCATGACCGCTGTCTTATCTCTGTTGTTACAACAACAAAAAAAGAACGCCCTTTCCCTTAGGAAAAGGCGTTCTTAAGGTGAAAAAGACGATTTACAGGATCAACCGTCCCTTCTACATCAGCGCGGCTCAATGAGCAGTTTGATTGCCGTGCGTTCTTCCCCATCGATAGTAATATCGATGAAGGCAGGAACACAGATGAGGTCCATCCCATGCGGTGCAACAAAACCACGGGCAATCGCAATCGCCTTCACGGCTTGGTTCAGGGCACCTGCACCAATGGCTTGGATTTCCGCCTTGCCATTTTCTCTCAATACACCTGCTAATGCTCCTGCTACAGAGTTTGGATTGGATTTTGTTGATACCTTTAGTACATCCATTTTGAGACCCCCCATTGAGTATAGTACTGTGTGAACAACATTCGATCACTACAATTTAAGTGTATTATAACACAAATTTTGAATTTGGCTAGTAAAGATTGTGCAAATGTTTGAATGGATAGCGAAAATTTTACTTAAAAGTCCCTAAAACGTGTACAAATTTATAAAATGACCAGGAAATAAACAAAATATTTATGCAAAACGATCCCTTGACTGAATAGAAACGGATTTTTCATGCCCGCTTTATGAGATCATAGAGATAGAGACTGCAAAGACTCTTTGCGTCGCAGATTTCACCAGAAAGCACTTTTTCCTTGACCTCTTCTGGAGTCAGAATCACGACATTGAGAAACTCATCCTCGTCAGGATGCTGTTTTCCCGATGTGAGACCTGTTGCTGCATACAGATGGATCTGTTCATCCGTAAAACCCGGTGTTGTAAGGATGGCCGTCAGTTTCTTGAATTCCTTCGCCTCATACCCTGATTCCTCAGAAAGCTCCCGTTTGGCGCAGGATAAAGGGGCCTCATCCCCTTCAATCTTTCCCGCCGGAATTTCATAGAGCACCTTTTTAACAGGATAACGGAACTGACGGACAAAAATCATGCTGCCATCATCTAAAATCGGCAAAATGCCTACGGCACCTTGGTGACGGATGAATTCCCGCTGGGATTCGTGTCCATTAGGGAGTTGGACCCGGTCCCGATAGACTTTCAGCAGTCTTCCATTAAATATGAATTCACTTTCAAGGGTACTTTCCCTTAGTTTCTCATCGTCCATGGACAATTCTCTTCAACTCCTATCCAATATCATCGCTTGCGTCAATTTCCAAAATGCTGCTTTTCCTTTTCCGCCATGGCAAGCAGTTCCTTGGCATTTTCCCGCGCAGATTCTGTTTGTTGGGTTCCGCTCGTCATGCGCATGATTTCTTCAATACGGCCCGCCCGGGAAAGGATCGTCACTTCGCTGGCAGTCATCCCTTGGTCACTGTTTTTAGCAATATACAGATGCTGATCGGCAAAACAGGCAATCTGGGCCAGATGGGTAATGCATAATACCTGCCGCTGTTTGGCAATGAGCGCCATTTTCTCAGCCATCTTCTGGGCAGTGACCCCGCCAACCCCCGTATCAATCTCATCAAAGATCATGGTCGGGACGCCAAATTTGCGAAGCAGGACTGTTTTGGCAGCTAGGGCAAACCGTGAAAGCTCACCGCCGGACGCAATTTTCATCAGCGGTGCCGGTTTCATTCCAGCATTGGCCGAAAAAAGAAAGGTTGCCTCGTCTTGACCATTTTTTCCACAGTGATCCAATTTGGTGAAGTGAATGGAAAGAACGGCATGGGGCATCGCAAGGTCATGAAGATGCGGCAGAATGTCAGCACAGAACCGTTCAGCGGCCGCCTTTCTCTTTTTTGTCAAATCATCTGCTTTTTCCTGAAGGACCGCATCCAGTTTCTTTTGAAGTTTTGTAAGACGATCAATCTCATCCTGCAGGGATTGGAGTTTTTCATACTCCTTCCTTCCCCTACCTGCATAGGACAGGATTTCTTCCAAAGATCCTCCATATTTTTTCTTTAAATGATAAAGCAGGTCCAGTCGAGTCTGGGCTTCTTCCAAGGTTTCCCGGTAATCTTCATCCCCGGAAAGACGATCAGAAAGGGTCTGCCTTACATCTTCAAGCGTCTCCCAGGACGAATCGAGTATTTGGGCAAGGTCATCCAAAGAAGAATCGTAGGCTGCCGCACTTAAAAGCGCATCCTTGGCGTCTGTCAAGGCGTCAAGGACGCCCTGTGTCCCTTCATCCCCGGAGAGGAGTTCGTGGGCGCGGCTAAGGTCTCCTCTGACTTTATCCTGGTTGGAAAGGCGCCGCACGGTTTCACGCAGCGCATCATCTTCGCCCAATTTGATCTGGGCGTCATCAATTTCTTTGAGCTCATCTTCGAGGCGTGCCAGCTCCTCTTCCCGACGTTCATTTTTGCCTTCCCAATAAGACAGGGTTTCCCGTCCCTTTTGAGCGGCCTCAAAGGCCTCTTGATAAGCCTTCAGAGTCAGTGCCAATTCTGGCTCATAGTGATGAAGGATAGTAATGACAGCACCAGGCCGAAGCAGGGTCTGATTTTCATGTTGTCCATGGATGTCCACAAGAAGGGCCCCCAAACGGGCAAGCGTCTTTACCGGAACCTGCGTATCATTGACAAAGGCCTGACTTTTTCCCTGTGCGGAAACGCGGCGGCGCAAAAAGAGGGTGCCGTCTTCTGCGCAAAGCCCCAACTCTGACAAGAGGGTTTCTACGGGACGATTTTCTTTTACATCGAAAACAGCCTGGATCTGATAGGCATCAGCGCCCGTGCGAACTGCATCTGACGGAGCCCGTCCTCCGAGGACAATCCCTAACGCATCAATCAGAATGGATTTACCGGCACCGGTTTCCCCCGTAAAAACGTTGAAACCAGGGGCAAACCCGATTCTCACCTTATCAATCAGGGCAAATTGCTGCACTTCAAGGAATGTCAGCATCGCTGAGCCTCCTTAGCTCTTTTTCTGCATGATGCGGGTTTTGACGGTCTCTACATGTTCCCGCGAATCGATAATTAGCATGACCGTATCATCACCGCCCACAGTACCAAGGACCTCGCTCCAGTTGAGATGGTCGATGGCATAAGCAACCGCCTGTGCCGTACCGGGAAGGGTATGAACCACAATAATGACCTCCGAAGAAACCACGGTCAAGATATAACTGCGGAGCATATCTTCCAAACGATCCGTCGTAATGATTTGGTTATGCTCAGAAGGAAAACTATATTTATACCGACCATCTTCATCAGGGACCTTGATCAGCACCATATCCTTGATATCCCTGGACACAGTAGCCTGCGTCACATTGAACCCCGCTTTCTTCAAGGCTTCTGCAAGATCGCTCTGGGTCTCAATGACTTGGGTCTTGATGATCTGTTTGATTGCTTCCTGTCTGGATAATTTCATGATTTCACTTCCTATACAATGGTCTGTCCTTCATTGCGAAGGAGCCGGTCCTGCCAAGTTTCATAATAACGCAGCGGACTCAAGCGGGCAAACTTCGCATCAAAGGGGCAGCGCTCGACAATCACTTTCTGGTTTTTTTCAAGGCTTGCAATCGTCATCCCATCGGCGGATACAAGAATTTCCTCAAATGGAGGATACGGTTCAATCTCTATCGTATCCTTCATGGGAATAACGAGTGGACGCGCATGAAGGGCATGAGGACAAATGGGGGTAATGAGCATGACCGATAGACTAGGATGAACAACAGGCCCTCCGGCAGAAAGGGAATACGCCGTCGACCCTGTCGCCGACGCAATGATGATGCCATCGGAAGGAAAGTTGGCCGACGGCTGACCGGCAATGCGCATGCGGAGCCGCGTCAGTCGGGAACGATCGGCACTTTCTAGGACCATATCATTAAGGGCATGGCCTTTTTTTATGATCTTGCCAGCTTCCCAAATGGACAGCTGGAGCATGCTGCGTTTTTCGATGGTATAAGCTCCATCGGCCAATTTTGTTAGGACCTTTTCCAAATCAGGAAAACAGGCTTCCGTCAGGAACCCAACCTTGCCCATATTGACCCCGATGAGCGGTACCTGCAGGGGCGTTACATAACGGGCGGCCCTCAAAATGGTGCCATCTCCGCCCAAGGTCATCGCAAAATCAAGGCGGCTGAGGCTTGCCGGATCTTCTTGGTCATAACCCGGCACGTTGAAGGCTGCCGCAATTTCCTTAGGAAAAGCAATCCTGATTTTGGCATGTTCTGCCGCCTTGACGACGGCCGACAGGGCATTTCGAACGTTTTCTTTATTGAGGTTTGGGAAAATGCCAACCATCCATTCTCTCATGTCAATCCCCCCTCTTATAGAAGAAAAAGATGGGATTCAGTCACCACTTTTTGGGGATCCGAATCAGAAACAGCATCGCTGCCCTCTTTTCCAAGATATAATAGATATTCAATATTGCCTTCCGGTCCCTTAATGGGAGAATAGGAAAGGCCTTTGGGAATAAACCCGATTTCCCGGGCAAAGCTGAGCACCTTTTGAATCACTTCCAAATGCACTTTTTGGTCCCTCACAACGCCCTTTTTCCCTACATGTTCCCGCCCTGCTTCAAACTGCGGTTTGATGAGGGCAATGAGAAAGGCATCATCTTTCATGATCTTATAGGCTGCCGGAAGCACCTTATCCAAAGAGATAAAGGCTACGTCAATACTGACGGCATCAACCAGTTCCCCTAAGGAATCCGCTTCCAGAAAGCGGACATTGGTGCGTTCCATATTGACAACGCGCGGATCGTTTCTGAGCTTCCAGGCCAGCTGTCCATAACCGACATCAATGGCAAAGACCTTTTTAGCTCCGTGCTGCAGGGCACAGTCCGTAAAGCCCCCTGTTGAGGCTCCCAGATCGGCCATCGTCTTTCCTTCCAAAGAAATGGGAAATACTTCCAGGGCCTTGTTAAGCTTATAGCCCCCCCGGCTGACAAAAGGCATCTTTTTCCCTAAAAGGGTAATTTGGGCATCCGGTTTGACCATGGTTCCCGGTTTATCGATTTTTTGGTCATCGACAAGGACTTCCCCTGCCATAATGACTGCTTGGGCTTTACTTCTTGATTCAAATAGGCCCTGTTCCACAAGGAAAAGATCGAGCCGTTCTTTTTTCATTGTTTAAGGGCCTCTCTTTCGATTTCTTGATAGGCGGTTAAGATCCGTTCCACAAGGCTGTCCTCATCCAGCCGGATGTCCCGCAGGAGAAACTCCCTCTTCCCATGAGAAACAAATTCATCAGGAATCCCGAGATTAAGGACGCGGCAGTCACCTAAGCGGTTTTCTTGATTTAAATAGGAAATGATGCCTTCCCCATATCCGCCACAAAGCGCGTTTTCTTCGATTGTGACAATGAGCTTGACCTTTTTGGAGGCTTCAAGGAGCGCCGCTTGATCGAGCGGTTTGATGAAGCGTCCATTGACGATTCCCACGGAAATCCCCTTGGCACGCAGGTGTTCGGCTGCCAGCTTAGCCGTTTCGACCATGGTCCCCACGGCCCAAAGATCGATTTGGGTTCCTTCCTGAAGCCGTTCACTACGGCCAATGGGAAGCGTATGGAGGGGTTCTGTCACGGGCACACCGACACCGCTGCCGCGAGGATAACGAATGGCACAGGGGCCTTCATACTGAGTTGCCGTATAGAGCATATGGCGGAGCTCATTTTCATCTTTTGGTGCCATGATAACAAAATGAGGCATGAGTCTTAAATAAGAGCAGTCAAAATTACCATGGTGCGTGGCGCCATCATCCCCCACAAGGCCGGCCCGATCCAGGCAGAGCGTGAAAGGAAGCTCCTGGATGGACACATCATGGAGAAGCTGGTCAAAGGCACGCTGGGCAAAAGTCGAATAAATGGCAACCACAGGATGGTATCCGTTTGCTGCAAGACCTGCCCCCATCGTCACTGCATGCTGCTCAGCAATCCCTACATCAAAATAGCGGTCAGGATGAACCCTTTGAAAAGCGTCAAGGCCCGTCCCTTCCGGCATGGCCGCAGTGATTGCGACAAGTTTGGGGTCCTTGTCGGCCAACTGGATGAGCGTCTTGCTAAAGATGCTGGTATAACTTGGCGGCGCATCTTTTTTCGTGATCTTTTCTCCTGTTGCCACAATAAAAGGCCCTGTTCCATGGAATTTATTGGGGCTTTTTTCGGCAGGGGCGTACCCCTTTCCCTTTGTTGTAAGGACATGAATGAGCACCGGTTCCGTCAGGTTCTTGGCTTTTTGCAGGGTCTCTACAAGAGAAGGGATATCATGTCCGTCCACAGGGCCCAGATATTTAAAGCCTAGATCTTCAAAAAACATCCCCGGCACAAAAAAATACTTCAGGGAATCCTTGAGCCGCCCAATGGTCTTGGCCACTTGGGTGCCAATGGAAGGAATGGCTTTAAGTACGCCTTCTACATCTGCCTTGACGCGGGAATAGGCCGGATCTGTCCGCAGTTCCGTCAAGTAGGAGGACAGGGCTCCCACATTGCGGGAAATAGACATTTCATTGTCATTTAGGATGACGATGAGTTTTTTCTTGAGGTCACCTGCATGATTGAGCCCTTCCATGGCTTCTCCGCCCGTTAGGGCCCCATCCCCGATGACAGCAATGACATTGTAATCATCACCTGACAGGTCACGGGCACAGGCCATACCAAGAGCGGCTGAAATAGACGTGCTGGCATGTCCCGTTCCAAACGCGTCACAAGGATTCTCGCTGCGTTTGGGAAAACCGCAGAGGCCGCCATAGGTACGCAGGGAAGGAAAATCCTTGAGGCGCCCGGTTAGGATCTTGTGGATATAGGATTGATGGCCTACATCCCAGACAATTTTATCACGGGGAACAGAAAAGACACGGTGCAGGGCAATGGTCAGTTCAACGACACCCAGGTTAGGCGCCAGATGGCCCCCGTTTTTAGAAACAACATCAATAATGAGGCTGCGGATTTCAGCACATAGCTGGGGAAGCATGGAAGGATCGATTTTTTTTACATCTTCCGGTGAATGGATTTCTGAAATGAGTGACATGAAACGCCTCCTTTCGCAGGCTACGAAAGTTATGTAAAGATCTATTTCTTTCGATTGTACAAATGCCGAGCAATCTCAAGAAGCGGTTCTGCCCTTTCGCCAAAAGGCTCTAGGGAAAGTTCTGCCTTCTTTAACGTATCAAGGGCCATGGCTTTGGCTCCTTCCAAGGTAAAGAGGGTGACGTACGTGGATTTGTGCATCTTTTCATCCATTCCAGCCTTCTTGCCCATGACCTTACTGTCACCTTCAACATCAAGGATGTCGTCCGTAATTTGGAAGGCAAGACCAAAAAGGGAAGCAAATTTCGTAAGTGCATTGACTTCATCCTTGCTGCCGCCGCCCAAGAGAGCCCCGCTGCGGATGGCAGCGATAAATAAGGCCCCGGTCTTGGCCTCATGGAGCTGCTTCAATTCAGACGGTTCCAAGTGCTTTTCCTCAGCATTGATATCAAGGGCCTGCCCGCCGACCATTCCCTCCGGTCCCGCGTAGCGGGCAATTAGATGAATGATTTCGACCATGAGAGCCGGATCGACACCCTTTTGCTCTGTCATCACCTCAAAAGCCTGGGTCAAAAGCCCATCACCGGCCAAAACGGCCATGGCCTGACCAAAAACCTTGTGATTGGTGAGCCGCCCCCGGCGGTAGTCATCATTATCCATTTCGGGCAGGTCATCATGAATCAGGGAATACGTATGAATCATTTCAAGAGCGGCCGCAAGAGGCAGAAAATCAGTACCGTTGCCACCGACGGCATCGGCGGCAGCCATGAGGAGAATCGGGCGCAGCCTTTTTCCCCCCGCAAGGGCACTGTATGCCATGGCTTCATCAACACGGCTGATGGCGCCTACACCAATTCTTTTTTTGAGAAAGTCATCGACTCGTTCGGACCGTTCCTTAAGGTATTGGGATAAATCCATCATGCATCCTCCTCTGGGAAGAGTTCCAGTTTTACATCGCCCGAAGCAGTTGCCGTCACTTTCTCTACTTCCTGCTCGACTTTCTTAAGGGCCGCTCCACACTGGGCAGAAAGGGTCATCCCTTCCTTGTAGAGCTTTACCGTATCTTCAAGGGGAAGATTGCCGCTTTCGAGTGCTTCTACAATCTCCTCCAACCGTTTCATATTGTCTTCAAACGTTGCCTTCTTGGCAGCCATATCAGGATTCCTCCTTTTTACTCACAATGCTCGTCAGGGCGCCGTCCTTGAAATAGGTTCGAATGACGTCGCCTTCCTTGATGCCCACAAGCGAAGACATGATCTTGCCCTCGGGTCCTTCCGTCATGGTATAGCCACGTTCCAGGACTTTCTGTGGGTCAAGGAGCTGAAGCTTGACTGTCACTTCTTTAAGACGCTGCTGGATTTCAGATAGAGCGCTGCGGAAGTGAAGGTCAAGGTCCTTATTGAGGCGGGTCAAATGGTCTTCATAGCGGGAGACAAAGATGTCGGGATGCCGGAAAAACCAGTGATCCTGCAGTTTCATAAGGCGCATGTTCTCCCGTTCCAAGCGGCGGCTAAAACTTGCTGAAAAGGACTGGACCAACTGATCAAGCCGCTGGGACTGCCCTTGTGTAAGCCGCTCAGGATAGCGAAATACAGGGCGCTGCAAAACACCTCCAAGGCGCTGGCGTTCTGCTGACAAACGGTCTGTGACCGCCTTTTTAAGACGCAGGTCCAATTTTTCATAAGAAGCCATATCCCTCCTGCGATCGGGAACGGCAAATTCAGCCGCCTGAGACGGTGTTGCTGCTCGTTTATCAGCTGCAAAGTCTGATAAGGTAAAATCGATTTCATGACCTACGGCAGAGATGATTGGAATCTTTGAAGCTGCAATGGCCCGGACCACCTTTTCATCATTAAAGGCCCAGAGGTCTTCCATGGATCCGCCGCCGCGGCCGACAATCAGGACATCACAGAGATTATGCCGGTTCATGAAACGGATACCTTCCACAATCTCGGGTGGTGCTTCCTTACCTTGAACCTTGACAGGATAGAGCCGGATCTTGACCGATGAATCGCGCCGACCGGCAACTTGGATAACATCTCGGATGGCGGCGCCATCGGCACTTGTTACGACGCCGACGATACGCGGGGAAACCGGAAGGGGCTTTTTTCGGACTTCGTCGAAAAGGCCTTCTGCAGACAGCTTCTGTTTCAAGGCTTCATAAGCCGCCATTAGGTCTCCTGTCCCTACGGGCATGAGCATATCGACATAGAATTGATAGATTCCATCCCGTTCATAGACGTCAATACGGCCAACGCCCACAACCTGATCCCCATCGCGGGGGAGTTTCTTGAGGCGCTGGGCAGACCCTTTGAACATAACGCACTTGATGAGCCCTTTACCATCCTTGAGATTGAAATAGCAATGGCCCGAAGCATACCGCCTGAAATTGGACACTTCACCTTGGATCTGGAGATTGGCGAAGGTTGAATCCTTATGAATCAATTCCTTCAAGGACAGATTGACTTCAGAAACAGTAAACACCTTACCGAAGATCATGGGCGTTCCCTCTTTCTTTGAGGACTCCAAACCATGCATTGCCAATTGCACCATCGGTACTGCAGATTGGATCAGCCGTAAGAAGGGCAATACCCTTTCCCGACAGGCGGGTCCTCAGTTCTTTTCGAATATAGAGATTAGCGCTGACGCCGCCAACAAAAAGCACTTCCGTAAGCTTGTGCACGCTACAAAGATAACTTATTGTATGATAAAGGCCCTTGGCAATGGCGTGGAGTGTACCCAAAGCAATTTCACTGCCCTTCCCCCCGTTTTCAATCGCCCGGAGAGCAGCGGTGGCAGGACCTGAAAGGCTCATGCGTCCTTCTTCAGACCAGACCTTAAGAGGATAGGGACGGGCTGCTTCCTGCGCCAGTGTCTCCAGCTGGGGACCGCAGGGAAAAGAAAGTCCCAAAGCGACCCCTACGCGGTCAATCATCTGCCCTGCATGAAGGTCGATGCTGGTTCCGCAGGGCGTAAGGATGGTCTCACCATTTTCGCTTCTTTCAGCAAGAAGAAGATCCGTCGTTCCGCCGGAAACATGGACCACGAGACAGCGCGCCGGCGGGCGGCGGCGAAGCCCCCAGAAACCGGCAAACATATGGTTATGCTGATGGGTAGCTGCAACAAGGGGCACGTTCATGAGATGACTTAAACTGCGTGCCATGCCCCAACCCACCAAAAAGGCAGGCATATAAGATTCCTTGAGCGGTCTTGGCCGCTTAGATGCGACAATGGCAGCAAGCCGGCCCTGTGTAAGATCAATGCGTTCCAAAAGATCCGGCAGGGCCCGCGTATGCTGGAAGACCATTTCCGATTGGGACAGACCGCGGCGGCCCTCTTTTACACGAAGAAGGCGCCGCTCATCAAAAAGCAGCGCACCCGTTCCATCCATAAGGGCTGCACTTGTCGTATAGCAGCTCGTATCGATGCCAAGGACAAGGTCAGTCTTTTCCATGATTTCTCACAAGTGTCCCCAAAAGACCGTTGATGAAATGGGGAGAGTCATCCCCGCCATAGATTTTAGCAATCTCCACGGCCTCACTGATGGCAATGGCAGGAGCAATCTTTTCAGGACTGAAATACATCTCAAAAGCAGCCATGCGGAGCAAATTCCGATCGACTCCAGCCATGCGTTTGACTTTCCATTCGTCAGAAAGGGTGTCAAGGACGCTGTCAATAGCCTCAAGATGCTCCCGGGTTCCCGTAACCAGGGCCGCAGCATAGTTTTCATCATCTTTGGGAAGTGCGGGCGTATCCTCATCTTCAAGCAGGGCTTTCACGGTATCAAGAGGAGATACATCCGTTGTAAAATCAAGGGAAAACAAGCTCTTCATTGCAAGTGTACGTGCTTCTCTTCTACTCATAATATCCTCATTTCCATCTAGTTAGGTTTCTGCGTCAAAAGGGCGCGGCGCAATTCAATCATCTACGGTAAGGCGGCAGCAGGTTATCAAGAAGATCGACAAAATCCTCTCCTTCGTCCATCCTGTTGCCGATATAAAAGCCAAGACCTATGCAGATCAGCAGGAATACGGCCCTGAAGAACCCCAGCAAGAGAAAGAGGATTCCCACAAATAGACCCACCCCAGCACCAATGACACGCCACCGGCTGGTTTCCATGATATTTCTAAACATTTCTTGCCACATGGTTCAGGCCCCCTACTCTTTTGCCTTGATGTGTTTAAAATAAAGTTCCACATCGCTGACTTCCACACCAATGACGGTCAAGATATTTTTCTTCACCGTACGGCGGACTTCTTCCGTCGTATCCGGAATATTGATGCCAGGTTCAATAGAGGCGTTGATGCGCACTTCAATCTGCTGGCCATTCATCTTGACCTTGGCCTTGGCCCCATGGACACCATAAACGTCGTTCGTGAAGCTGGCAATGTAATCTTCCATGGCACGCTGGCTTACGTGAATCTGGCCTTCATGTTCCGTATCAATGGTGAGACTGCTGCTGGATCCACGGCTCCAGCCAGCAACAAGAAGACGGATGCTCATGATAAAAAGGACAGCCCCGCCAACCGTGTATTCCCAGCGTCCGGGGATCCGGCTGGCAAATGACACAAATTCATCAAGCGGCACTAAATTCAAGCTGACAATCATGATAAGAACAGCGGCTACACCCAAGCTGCAGGTATAAAGCGTCAAAATGATGCGGTCAATGATACTCATGCGTTTACTCCCGAAGCCTCTTGGCTTGCTGTTTCTTCTCCTTGTTCCTTCGATGAGGAATCTGCATCCTCACCTTCAGGATCCTTCGGTTCCTGCTTCAAGGCGGTTTCTTCCCTTACCGCTTCTTTGTAGCGTTCTTCCAGGGTAGCTACATCCCCCTTTCCCGAGAGGCCTTCCAGCTTATCTTTTCTGACGCCTTCCACATGGATATCCACAGCTGTCACTTCGTACCCTGCCATATTTTCCACTGCGTCCTTGACTTTTTCCTGAAGTTTGATGGCCACATCGGGAATATTGTAACCATAAGTTATGATGACATGAACCTCAACACGGACCGTACGTCCTTCCGTAAACACCTTGATGCCCTTGGAAAAGTTTTGTTTTCCCAGCATTTCATTGATTCCGCCGCGGATCCCGCCGCTCATGCCATACACACCGGGTACTTCGGAAGCCGCGAGTCCTGCAACAATGGATAGGACCTCATCATCGACATGGATGGAGCCCATGTCATCCGTTTCAGAGGAAACCTTTGTTCCATCCTGCAGCATTTCAAGTTCCTTGTTATCGCTCATCAATTTCACCTCAGATGAAAGAATATACGTGAAACCATGTTGGTATCAAATAATTATAACACAGGCTGCTTATCTTTCCAATGACCTAGGAAGGGATTTTACGCCGTGAAAAGGCGCTCGCTGCCTTCCCCTATTATGCCGAAAAAAAGCCCCTTTACCACAAAAAAAAGTACGGACCACCTGGAGCTGATCCGTACTTTTTCTTATGAACTTAGCGAATCCCGGCACAGAAGTTGATGAACCAGGTGATGATGATGGCGTTCGTAATATTGCTCAGAAACCCACCAATGACTGGTACAACAAAGAAGGCCAGTTTGGAATATCTGTACTTGTCGCAGACGGTCTTCATGGTCGTCATGGATACAGGCACAGCACCCGTACCAAATCCCGTATGGCCAACAGCGATGATGGCAGCATCGTAGTTCTTGCCGCAAGCATAGAAGTCGACAACATAGCAGTAGATGAGGATCATGATCACCTGGGCAAGGAGCATGACAACCATCGGGCCAGCAAGACCGGCAAGCTGCCACAGCTTCATGGAGATGATGGACAGGGAAACGAAAAGACCCAAGGAAAATTCACCAACCGTATCAATGCCTTCATACAGTGATTCCGGTGTATCTTTCTTGCTGTCCAGGTACAGACGAACAAGGATACCAGCCAGCATGGTGCAGACATGGATTGGGAAGTTGATCTTCAGGGATTTCAAAATTGCCATGAAAACAGCTCCTAAGCCCAAGCAGAAGCACATCAGGAACATGGCCTTTACGATATCACCCTTGAACATCGGGGTCCCGACTTCTTTCCCTGTTTCCTGTGCTTTTTCTGCCTGTCCGTCAAGGGCAGGATCTTCCAGGTGATGCCGTCTGATGATCCAACGGCCAAAAGGACCACCAATCATGCAGCCTGCAATCAGACCGAAAGTCGCGGAAGCAATCGCAACTTCCATTGCAGCAGAAGCACCTTGCGCTACGGCCAGCGGGGCAAACGCGGCAGCATTGCCATGACCGCCCGTCATCGGCGTGGAACCCGTCATGAGGGCAATCAAGGGATCAACCCCCATGGCGACACCAATTCCCACGGAAAGGACATTCTGCAAAATAGCAAAGACGGCAGCAGAGATTGTAAAGATGATGACAAGTTTCCCACCCTTTTTCAAAAGGGAAAGACTGGCTGCAGCGCCGCTTGCGGCAAAGAAGATGCAGTAAAAGAGGCTGTTTGCGACTTTATAGTCGAAACTCAGTTCAGCTATCCCTGTTTCATAAAGCGCCAGGGAAATCAAGGAAATAATTGTGCCGCCGACGACAGCGCCTGGCAGGCAGTACTTTCTTAAAAACGGAAATTTTTGACGGCACCAGTTACCGAGCCAAATAGCAATAACGGCAAGGGCCAACGATTGGAACATGTCAAGCTTAATGGCTAGACCACCCATAAATAAAACCCCCTCAATTTATTGTGGAAACGGATTCCAGCATTCCATCTCCTTTCCTACAATTTCTATTATAACAATTCGCTTTTTTGATTACAAGTAAAATTCAGAGTATTTCCATATATAATCAGATACTCATACATTTATTAATTTCATCATAAATAAGACAATCAAGATTGTACAAGCAAAGAAAAACCTTTGGAAAAGAAAAGATGGACAGTCATCCTGGATGATTGAAAGGCGGTAAGTACCCTTGGACCAACAAACTGTTCTTTTCCTAAAAAACCTGAAAACGCCCATGTCTGCCATGGGCGTTTCCTAACACATAATCCGAGCTTTCTTATTTTGTCTGTCCCTTAACGGGGGTATTCTTGGCAATGAGATCAATAAAGACGAGGTCTTCATCCTTATCGTTTCTAAGAGCGTGGCTTTCGCCGGGCCCCGCAATCGTAACGGAACGAGGACCGACAACCGTTTCCTTTCCCGCTCCATCCGTGAATACGCCTTCACCAGAAAGGATGATGTAGGTATCATCGTTATCTGCATGTTTGTGCATGCCAATGGAAGCGCCCTTTTTCAGCGTCATCCGGCCAATCTCCTTGATGGCCTGATCCTGTGTGGCAGCCTCCCGACGGAAAGCAAAACGACCGAACAAAATGCCCGTTCCTTTACCCGCGCCCGCTTTTTCTACGTCCTTCTCAAACTGTGCGGAAACAGGGAAGTATTGAGTGGTTCCCTCTTTAGCCATTTTAGAAAGATCGGCACTGTCATTTTTAGCAATGATATCAAGGAAGACCAGATCCTCCTTGCCAAGGTTGGCAAGACCATGGGTCTGACCAGGACGGGCAATGGTCATATCGCCGGCACCGACCACCCAGGCATTGCCGTTTCCGTCCGTAAAAATACCTTTGCCGGAGATGATGAGGTACGCATCTTCATTATCCTTGTGCGTGTGACTGCCAATATAGGAGCCAGGTTTCAGCGTCATCCAGCCGATTTCCTTGATGGCGTCAGATTTCAGGGCCTGTTCCCTGCGGAAAGCAAACTCGCCATGGAGCACGCCTTGTCCGCCGCCAGCTCCAGTGACGTCTTTTACAAAAAGATCTTCATTTACGTAGCACTGGCCATGTTTTTCCGGAACCAGCTGGGCCGGTGCTGGTTTTGCATAAACTGTACCAGCCGTCATCAGAGCTGCAGCAAGACAAAAAGCCATCCAGTTTCGTTTCATAGTTACTCCTCCTATCTTCTGGAAACCCTTTACTAGGTTCATTGTAGTCCTCTATTTTTCAGAATTCAAGAAACTTTCTTATATTATAACGTAAGCTAGGAAAAAGTGAAGAAGGAACCGTGATTTTAGAGCGCCCCCTTGTTTTATTAAACTAACGGCTGTAAAATGCAGACATATCCCATATCCACTGTATGCCGCTATATTACGGAGGTGACCCTTATGCAGCACGAGTGCCGAATTACCGTCCTTGAGACAAAGGTTTTTCCCGAATATCAAAAGGCCTATTTGGCTGACCCAACTTCGGGACCTTGTCCCTGTTTCAAAAAAGGCGATACCTTTCTCCTGAAACGGACACCCAAGCAGGATGATTTCTATCACCTGATGAATGGCCAGTTTTGCGGTGAGGCTTGGGACGCCATCAGCCGTTATGTCTACACGGCCCTTCAAGGCGGTTCGATCATGCATGGCTGGACGAAGGATGAACGTATGATGATTGCCTGCTGCAACGATGGGACGAGGCCCGTGATTTTTAAGATTGAACGTATCGATATCCCCGAAACGGATGAGGAGCGGGCATGACTCAAAAAACAAGACTTTACAAACCACAAAAAAGACGCCTATACTGGATAATGTCCCGCAAAGAAAAAAGACCCGATGAAGCCGTATGACACAGCCACATCGGGTCTTTCTTTACTTTATCGTTCAAAGGTCAGTGCATAGGTAATGATATGGTCCTTATAGGATACGGAAATCTGCCCATCCAGGAGGGCAACCATCTCCTTTGCCATGGATAGGCCAATCCCGTAGCCAGGAATGGTGCTGTCATGGGAACTGTCACCGCGATAAAACCGCTCAAAATAATGGGAGTAGTCCTCCCCTTCCCCTTTGGCATAATCGTTGGAAATGGCAATGATAAAACCTTGTTTGCCCCTGCGGGTCAGCGACGCCGCAATGGTTCCTTTGGCGTCGCAGTATTTGACCGCGTTATCCATAAGGATATTGATCAGCTCCATAAGGGAGCGCTGTTCTGTCATAACAGGAAGGGTATCCGGCGCTGTTATGGATAGTGTCTTTTCATCTGCTTTGACAAGGGGCCTGAACTGTTCCACCGTATCCTTAAAAAGAGGCGTCAAATCCAGCTCTTCTTTCCGCAGGTCTTCTTTGCGTTTTTCGCCCATCTTTGAAAGGGTGATAAGGCTTGAGATAAGGCGGGAAAGGCGCTTGACCTGCGTCAGGATATTGGCTGTCCACTCACTCTTTCCCTGGATGAGTTCTAAGGCCTCCGTATTGGCTGAAATGATGGCAATCGGGGTCTTGAGTTCGTGGCCGGCATTGGTAATGAAACGCTTCTGGTTTTCCATATTATCGACGAAAGGCCGAATGATGAGGTTGCAAAGTCCCGTCAGTACAAGGACGTAAACTAGGATGCAGCCAATACCAAAGCGCAGGGAATAGCGGACAAAGCTTTCCACAGCGGCAACATCCTTTGTGGAGTCCATAATGACAATGCGGTATTGATGATTGTCAAGAGGCGTCACCATATAGCTGTAACTTGCCCGGTTCTTGCGAAAGATTCCCCGCTCCTTGTGGGATTCGATGACGCTCCGGACGACCTGAACCGCCTCGCTTTCACTAAAAGAAGCGATGCGGGAAAGGTTGACATCTTCTACATTGCCAAGGCGGTCAAGGACAATACTGAAATAGCGGATTTGATAAATCGATTCCGGGGAATCATTATACCAATCCGGATCCTCAATCCAGGATGAGGGCCGTTCTCCTTCCCGCCGCGGAAGCTGCCCTCCATTTTCGGAGATACTTGTAAGGAGCGAAAAAACGGAATGCTGCATACGCATATAGGAAATCGTATTGATGAGCCCTAATGCGCCAACCACAATGATGATGACGGCAAGGGTGCCAACGAGAATGAATTTGCGCCGCAGACGCTGGATTTCAGCCATTTGCGGCCTCCTGGGAAACGAGGCGGAAACTGCCATTTTCCTCGCCTTCTATGGTGCAGTTGCTGCCGATGGCCCGAAGTTTCTCCCGCAGATAAGAAATATAGATCCAGACCACGCCAGGCCCTTTATCTTCCTCATACTGCCAGACATGGGAGAGAAGCAGCTCCGTTGAAAGGGCTTTTCCTTCATTGAGCATGAGCAGTTTCATCAGTTCCGTTTCCTTAGCAGAAAGACGAACACTGCTCGTACAGGAAAGTTCTCCTTCACCGACCTTGAGGGTGAGCGTCCCTGTTGTGAGATCTTCCCGGTCCTTCTGGCGGCGCCGCGTCATGGAACGGATTCGGGCAAGGAGTTCGCCCATGGCAAAGGGTTTCGTCAGGTAATCATCGGCCCCTGCATCCAGTCCTGTAATGCGGTCATCGACTTCTGATTTTGCTGTAAGGAAAATTGCCGGTGTCTCATTGCCGCTTTGCCGGATTTCAGAAAGGGCCGTCACGCCATCCTTGATGGGCATCATGATATCAAAGATGAGGCAGTCATAGGGCTTTTGCGCAGCCGCCTCGACGGCTTCCGCCCCATTTTGCACGGTATCCACCGTATAGCCTGAATGGGTCAGGACAGCAGAAATAGCCATGCTCATGGCTTTTTCATCTTCAGCAAGCAAAATATTCATCCCTCAAGACTCCTTTTTATGATTTTTGCGGATAAGATGGCGAATGGTCTGCATGGAAAGGTCACAGGCCGCAAGCTCATCGGCACAGCGCTTCAATTCTTCGACAATAAGGGCGGGATCTTCTATGTCCTGTTTGTATTTCACTTCATGTTCCAGACTTGCCCAGGAATCCATGGCAATGGTCCGCAGCTGCAATTCCGCAAAAAATCGGCCTGGATTCTTTCCATCGATGTCCTCAAACGGGACCGTCACTTCGATGATGATGTGGTAGCTGCGATAGCCATTTGGCTTTACGTGAGTGATATAGTCTTTTTCCTTGATGATTCGGCAGAAAGGAACGCTGCGGATGGCCTCAAGGTTGGAATAGATATCATCGATAAAACGGCAGACAATACGAATACCAATGGCATCATTCAGTTCCCGCAGCGCAGAGCGAGCCGTTACGGGAAGCCCCTTCCGCACACACTTTTCATTCATGCTGTCAATGCTTTTGACACGGTAAATCAAATGCTCATAGGCTGGCTCCCCGGTTTTTTCTTTGCAGGCACGACTATAGTCCTCAATTTTCCCAACAAGATAGTTCATGACGCGCTCAAGGGTTGGCTGCCAATCGGCATAGGACGGATTTGATTGTGTCATAGTGGCATGAACCTCCTTTTACGGTACTTTCTTTATTGTATCATAGCAGGGAGCCCCAAAAAGGAAATAATCTGAAACAAAATGGACACGGTAAAAAAGGGATAAGGGAAACCCTCTCCCTTATCCCCGTTCCCTCGCTTGATCCCATCAGTGAAATAAACGCAGGATCAGGTTAAGCACAATGCTCACAACAATACAGCTTACAATAGGAAAATAAAAGCTGCCATGCTTTCCCGTAAGGGAAATATCTCCCGGCAAATGCCCCAAGGGAAGGAAATGGGAGCCAAACTCCACGAAAAGACCTATTACGACGAATAGGATGCCAATGGTGATCATCAATCGGCCCATGGACGCACCCTTCCCTTCTTAATTTACGCCTGGAAAGGCAGATACATACTGAATGGTGATATCAGGGAAACTATTGACAAATTGGACCGTAAAGTCCTCGCCATATTCAACGAACTGCCACTCTCCAATTTCATCTGGGAAATAGTCAACCACTTTCACTTTAAGGTCAGGGAAAGCATTGACGACCTTGACCTTGATATCGGCATTATATTCAACAATGCGCACTTTCCCACTGAGACGGATCTTTCCAAAATATCCATCCTTGGATACACCAGAAGCCCACCCGGTAAGCGGCAGGGCAAGGGCAAACAGCAACAGGCAAAAAATGGACAGTATGCGTTTTTTCATCGGCCTTCCCTCCTTTCTCTTATTATAACAGAAATATCCACTAAAAAAAGAGGCTAAGGGGTGTTATTCTTCCCACAAAAAGAGGCTGTGAAGAAAGCATTCACGCATTCTTCACAGCTAGTTACAGGCTTATTTAGGATAGTTATTGGACGTACTGTCCTTAAGGACGACGTCATGGGCTCCGCCTTCGACAAGGCTGGTTGCAGAAACAAGGGTCAGTTTTGCTTTTTTCTGCAGCTCGGGAATCGTAAGCGCCCCACAGTTGCACATGGTAGAGGAAATCTTGGCAAGGGTGACACCGACGTTTTCCTTTAGCGGACCAGCGTAGGGAACATAAGAGTCAACGCCTTCAACAAAGGAAAGTTTCTTATCTCCCCCCAGGTCATACCGCTGCCAGTTGCGGGCACGGGCAGAACCTTCACCCCAATATTCCTTCATATACGTGCCGTTGATGTTGACACGCTTGGTCGGCGATTCATCAAAACGGGCAAAATAGCGGCCCAACATGATGAAATCAGCCCCCATGGCAAGGGCAAGGGTCATATGATAGTCATAGACAATCCCGCCGTCCGAGCAAATTGGTA
Source organism: uncultured Acidaminococcus sp. (assembly GCA_900538365.1). Taxonomy (GTDB): domain Bacteria; phylum Bacillota; class Negativicutes; order Acidaminococcales; family Acidaminococcaceae; genus Acidaminococcus. Next base: position 31,681 of record UPXT01000002.1, read on the forward strand.
CATAGATTCCTGTTTCTTCAAAGTATTCATCACGGGCTTTGGCAACTTCGATGACAGCAGTTGCCTGACCGCGGCCAATCCCTTTTTGTTCACGGGTAATGCAGATGGAGCCGCCGCCAATACCAATTTTAATGAAGTCAGCACCCGCTTCAGCCAGGAAGCGGAACCCTTCCTTATCAACAACGTTGCCGGCACCAACCTTGACCTTGTCCCCATACTTGTCACGGATCCACTTAAGGGTCCGCGCCTGCCATTCGCTGAAGCCTTCGGATGAATCGATGCAAAGGACATCAGCGCCAGCTTCGACAAGAGCCGGAACACGCTGTTCATAATCGCGGGTGTTGATTCCTGCACCAACCATATGGCGCTTCTGACCATCAAGGAGCTCCAAGGGATACTGCTTATGGGTCTGGTAATCCTTCCGGAAAACCATATAAAGCAGGTTTCCATCTTTATCAATAATGGGAAGGGTGTTGAGCTTGTTGTCCCAAATGACGTCATTGGCTTCTTTCAACGTAATGTCCGCATCGCCAACCACCATTTCAGAGACTGGCGTCATGAAGTCCTTGACAAGGTCCGTCATATGCATGCGGCTGACACGGTAGTCACGGCTCGTCACAATGCCTTCAAGATGACCATGGCCAGAACCATCGCTTGTAACAGCGACGGTAGAGTGACCCGTTTTTTCCTTTAAGGCAAGAACATCGGCGAGTGTGCTGTCCGGACGAAGATTGGAATCACTTACGACAAATCCCGCTTTATAGCTTTTTACGCGGGCAACCATAGCGGCTTCGCTTTCTACAGACTGGGATCCATAGATGAAGGATAGGCCCCCTTCACGAGAAAGGGCAACCGCCATCCCATCATCGGATACGGACTGCATAATAGCGGAAACAAGGGGAATGTTCAGGCTAAGGGCCGGCTTATCACCCTTTTTAAACTTTACCAGTGGGGTCTTGAGACTTACGTTCGCAGGAATACATTCGCTGGAAGAGTACCCAGGGACCAACAGATATTCACTAAAAGTATGCGCAGGTTCATCATAAATGAATGCCATTCTCATTCCTCCTTGAAGATATTTTCCCTATTTTATCACCACACTGTCACAAATGCAACAGTTATTTTACAAAATTCCCGTTATCCTTAATAAAAGGCGGGATACGGGAAGGAACGGCCCGAAGGCCGTTCCTTTACCCATATCAGCGATTCAGCGCTCTCCAGGCAATATCTCTACGATATTGGGCCCCTTCGAAATGGATGCGTTCTACAGCACCGTAGGCGCGTTCCTTTGCCTTTGCAATCGTTTCATCGACAGCCGTTACGCCGAGAACACGGCCGCCATTTGTGACAATTTGTCCGTCCACTTCCTTGGTCCCAGCATGAAAAACCACGACATCTTCAAGCTTGGAAGCTTCCTCAAGGCCCGTAATGGCAATCCCCTTCGGATAGGAGCCAGGATAACCGCCGCTTGCCATGACAACGCAGACAGCGGCCCCAGATTTCCATTTTACCATATCAGGGCGAAGGGTTCCTGTTACGCAGGCATACATTACTTCTGCCAGGTCCCCGTCGAAAAGCGGCAGGACGGCCTGGGTTTCCGGATCGCCAAATCGACAGTTGAATTCAACGACCTTGATGGAATCCCCACAGATCATGAGACCTGCATAAAGGCAACCGGAATAAGGCCGGCCTTCCTTTTCCAAAGCCTCAATGACAGGGCGGACAACCACATCCAGTGTCTTTTGTTTAAGGGCATCCGTCATCACGGGTGCTGGGGCATAAGCACCCATGCCGCCCGTATTGGGCCCTTTATCCCCATCAAAGACCCGTTTATGGTCTTGGGCGGGAATCATTGGAACAATGGTCTTGCCATCGGTAAAGCACAAAAGGGAACATTCCTCCCCTTCCATAAATTCCTCGATGACAACACGGCTGCCGGCGCTTCCAAAACGATGCTCCTGCCCCATCATTTCTTCCAATGCTTCCAGCGCTTCGTTTTTCGTCATAGCGACAACGACGCCTTTACCAGCAGCAAGTCCATCGGCCTTTATGACAATCGGGGCTCCTTTTTCGCAAACGTAGGCCTTAGCTTCCTCCAAGGAATCGCATACCTTGAAAAAAGCCGTAGGCACGTGATACTTTTCCATCAGTTCCTTGGAAAAAATCTTGGAGCCTTCAATCTCTGCCGCCTTGGCCTTAGGACCAAAAGCCTTGAGTCCATGAGCTTCAAAGACATCGACAAGACCAGCTACAAGGGGAGCTTCCGGCCCCACCACGGTTAGGTCAATGGCATGTTCTTCGGCCCACCGGGCCAAACCTTCCAAATCGGTCACATCAAGGGAAACGCATTCTGCCAATCCCTTCATCCCCGGGCCGCCAGGAATCGCATAAAGCTTTTTAACCTTGGGACTTTGGGCGAGTTTCCAAACAATTGTATGTTCGCGGCCGCCACCGCCAATGACGAGTACATTCATACCAAAAGGCCTCCTTTATGACAGCAGTTTCTCAAAATAGGCACTAATGGCCGTATCGTAATGGGCCGTGTGGGCAAAAGCCTCCTTGGCCAGCATGCGGCGTGTCTTAAGGTCCACGTCGCCCTTTTCGTCAAGCATCTTCATAAGACTGGCATAGCGATCTGGATTTGTGATGATCACCACATCATGGAAATTCTTTGCCGATGCCCGGACCATACAGGGACCGCCAATGTCAATATTTTCGATGGCTTCTGCTTCTGTCACGTTCGGTTTTGCAATTGTCGCTTCAAAAGGATAGAGGTTGCAGACCACCAGGTCAATCGGTTTGATGCCGTTCTTTTTCATGTCTTCCATGTGTTTGGGATTGCTGCGCACTGCTAGGATGCCGCCGTGGATTTTCGGATTCAGCGTCTTGACGCGGCCATCCATCATCTCAGGCGTACCGGTTACATCACTGACATAGGTTACAGGAATGCCGGCCTCTTTGATGGCTTTCATGGTGCCGCCAGTGGAAATGATTTCAATGCCTTTATCATGAAGGAAGCGGGCCAATTCCACAATTCCCCGTTTATCAGACACACTAAGGAGGGCTCTTTTGATTGCCATAGTGATCACCTTATTCCTTTCTGATCTTGACTCTCCGCCCTTTAACGATCAGGCGGTCTTCACACCATAGTTTCACAGCTTCCGGAAGGATCGTATGTTCCTCTACCAGGATCCTCGCGGCAAGGGTATCGTGCGTATCCTCATCGTAGACGGGAACCGCCTTCTGGAGGATGATTGGACCGGAGTCCATGCCAGCATCAACAAAATGAACTGTACAGCCAGCAATCTTGACTCCATACTGGAGGGCCTGTCCCTGCGCGTCAAGGCCTTTGAAACTGGGCAGAAGCGCCGGATGGATATTGATAATGGCATGGGGCCACTTGGTCACAAATTCAGCGCTCAGGATGCGCATGAACCCAGCAAGGACAACCAGCTCAACCCCGGCTTCCCGCAGGGCGGCATCAAGAGCCGCTTCATAGGAAGCCTTGTTCTTGAAATCCTGACGGAGAATGGCTTGACCCATAATTCCTGCTTTGGCCGCCCGTTCCAGGGCAAAAGCTTCCGGGCTGTCGCTGATGACAAGGCAAATCTCGATGGGAAGGGATTCTGCCGCAATCTTATCGATGATGGCCTGCAGGTTGCTTCCCCGACCGCTGACAAGAACACCGAGCTTTCTCTTATTCACCGAAAACGCCGCCTTTCATGACCGTCTTCTTCGTTCCAGGCACAACATGACCCAGTTCATAGAAGGTTTCCCCATTTTCCTTCAAATGGGCACGGACTGCGTCTGCTTCGTCAGCCCCCACGGCAAGGACCATGCCGACCCCCATATTGAAGGTGCGGTACATTTCCTTCCAAGGTACGTTGCCCCATTCCTGGAGTTTCCTGAAGACCGCCGGCATTTCCCACGCATCAGCATGGACTTCGGCATCACAGCCAGCTGGAAGAATACGGGGAATGTTTTCATAGAAACCGCCGCCCGTGATGTGAACCATACCGTGGAGGTCAAATTTCTTGATGAGCGGCAGACATGTACGGGGATACAGACGAGTCGGTGTAAGGAGTTCTTCGCCGAGGGTCTTGCCAAATTCGGGGATATACGTATCAACCGTCATGCCCATCACGTCAAAGCAAAGCTTACGGACAAGGGAATAGCCATTGGAATGGATGCCCGTGGAAGGCAGGCCCAAGAGCACATCACCGACCTTCACCTTATTACCAGTGATCATCTTGTCCCGTTCGACCACTCCGACGGAAAAGCCAGCAATATCATATTCATCCTTGGCATAAAAGCCCGCCATTTCAGCGGTTTCACCACCAATGAGGGCACAGCCAGATTCTTTGCAGGCACCGGCCACACCGCGAACAATGTCGGCAATCTTTTGGGAATCCACTTTGGCCGTTGCAATGTAATCAAGGAAAAAGAGCGGTTCCGCTCCCTGAACAAGGATATCATTGACACACATGGCGACTGCATCCTGACCGATGGTATCATGACGGTCCATGAGGAAGGCAATCTTGAGCTTTGTACCCACGCCATCTGTGCCGGATACAAGGACAGGATCCTTATAGGAACCCAAGGCGAAAAGCCCCCCAAAACCACCTAGGTCACCAATGACCTCTGGACGATAGGTCGCGCGGACACTATCTTTCATCAGTTCAACGGCTTTGTTGCCGGCATCGATGTCTACCCCAGCATCAGCATAGGTAATACTCTTTTTCTCTTCACTCACGATTGGTACCTCCTTAGCAGCCCATTTCAAATTGATACTTGGAACCGTGTTTCATCTCTTCATCAGCCCGATCAGGATACTTGGCATTGAAGCAGGCATAGCACATATCATCCGGATCAAGGACGGACAGGGATGACCGCAGGCCTTCCATGGAAATATAATGCAGGCTGTCGGCCTTGATATATTCACAGATTTCCTTTTCCGTCTTGGACGCGGCAATCAGTTCCTTGCGTTCTGACGTATCAATGCCATAATAGCAGGAATTCATGACCGGTGGGGAACTGATGCAGACATGGACCTGTTTGGCCCCGGCGTCGCGCAGGAGCTGAACAATCTTGCCGCTCGTTGTACCGCGGACTATCGAGTCATCAACCATGACGACAGACTTACCCGCCACCAAACTACGGTTGGCATTGAGCTTCAGCCGCACCGCGTTGAGGCGCTGTTTCTGCGTCGGCTGGATAAAAGTCCTTCCAATATATTTATTCTTTGTCAGGCCTTCAAGGAAAGGAATTCCCCTTTCAAGGCCATAGCCAATTGCGGCCGGCGTCCCTGAATCAGGAACGGAAATGACGATATCCGCCTTGATATCCTTGGTTTCACGGGCAAGGATGCGTCCCATATTGACCCGGGCCATATAAATGCTTTCCCCATCCATAATGGAATCAGGACGGGCAAAATAGACAAACTCGAAGATGCAGTGGGCGCGGTGAGCCGGTTGATGCTGGGCATACATGATGCTTTTCGGCTCTTTATCGGCATCATCGATGACAATCATCTCGCCCGGTTTGACGTCCCGGACATAATGGGCACCCACCAAATCAAGGGCACAGGTTTCACTTGCCACAACCCAGCCATGATCGAGGCGGCCCAAACAAAGGGGACGGAAGCCATAAGGATCACGGAACGCAATCAGCTTATCGTTGCTCATGATGAGGATGGCAAAGGCGCCCTTGATTGCGTTGGCGGCTTCCGCCACGCGCTCTTCCAAAGTCTTTTTGCGGGAACGGGCAATCAGGGACAGGACGACCTCACTGTCAACCGTAGTCTGGAACACATGTCCTTCCTTGGCAAGCTCCTGCCGCAGGCTGGCCGCATTTGTCAGGTTTCCGTTATGGGACAGGCAGAGATTGCCCCCATCATAGAACACTTTCAAAGGCTGGACATTGTAGGTCATACTGCTGCCCGTCGTGGAATAACGGACATGACCAATGCCGATATACCCGTCAAGACCCTGGAGTCCCGATTTGAAAACATCGGATACAAGGCCCATATTCTTTTTCACATGAACGTTCTGTCCATCGCTGACAACAATCCCCGCACTTTCCTGACCGCGGTGCTGCAGTGCAAAAAGCCCCCAATACGTATTAAGTGCTACATCGTCTTTGTGGGAATAGATACCGAATACACCGCATTCTTCATGCAGCTTATCCGCTTCGTAGAAAAGGTCCCGCATAGTTCCTCCTTACATGGCAATTAGTTAGTGAGAAGCCCGGGCAGCTGCCAGCTTCTCACCTTTGGCTTTGACTTCTTCTTTCATCTTGGCACGGTAAGCTGCAAGCTTCTGGACCAGTTCCGGATACTTAAGGGAAAGGATCTGAACAGCAAAAATGGCTGCGTTCTTGGCCCCGTCAATGGCCATGGTGGCAACTGGAATCCCGCTTGGCATCTGGACCGTGCTCAAAAGGGCATCCATTCCATTAAGGGCCGTCGCATTGATGGGCACCCCAATGACAGGAAGCGTGGTATAGGAAGCCACGACACCGCCCAAGTGAGCAGCAGCGCCGGCAGCAGAGATGATGACTTCAACACCGCGGTCCCGAGCTCCTTCGGCAAAGGCCTTGACGAGTTCCGGCGTACGATGGGCACTGGCAACCGTAACTTCAAGTTCAACGCCAAATTCCTGAAAGACTTGTTCAGCACTCTCCAGTTTAGGCCAATCAGAATTGCTTCCCATGATCATTGCAACTTTCATCTTAAGCACCTCCGAATAAAAAAGACCCAGAGCCTACCATGAATCGATTACCATGAAACTTCTCTAGGGTCAATTGAATAAACACACGAATGCTGATTACATTCTATCAATCTGCAGCCTTCATGTCAATTATAATTCGAACTTTTATATCATATGTTACAAAATCGTTCATGCATAAGCGAGGCTTTTTCGACCCTGACAAGAAAATGTCCTCCCCCTAGCAAAAGAATAGTAAAAGAGCTGCCCGTGGGCAGCTCACAAAAAATCAGACGTTAGGCAAAGCGTTTTTCCCATCCCGATTTTCGGTAGTAGAGATAAAGCAGGAAACTGCACATCATCCACCCTAATGGATAACCAAAAGCCATGAGATGAGGCTCATTTTGAATATGGGAAACAATAAAAAGATAGATTTGCCTAAAAAAGACAAAGGAAAAGAGCATGATAACCATCGGTGCCCTGGCATCGCCAATGCCCCGCAGAACACCCGCGTAGACCTGGTTCAGGCAGGCAAAGAGGGCAAACCAACAGTTCGTTCGTATGAAAAGGGTGCCGTAATGAACAACGTCCGGATCCGTATTGAAAATCCGAACAATCTCCGGGGCAAAACAAAGTGCCGGCAGGGCCAGGATCAGCGTCCCGAGTTCCGCCATCTTCAAAGCGACCTTATGACCTTCCTTGATGCGGGAAAGGTTCCGAGCCCCTGCATTCTGCCCGGTAAAGGTTGTAACAGCTAAAGCAATGGTCATCATAGGCATGAGGATAAAGGCATCAATTCGGAAATAGACACCCCACCCCGTGGTACTCGCCGCTCCAAAAAAATTGATATATGCTTGGACAAAAACATTGGAAAAACTGGTGAGGGCCTGTTGAAACCCTGCCGGCATGCCGACATCGATGATCTGCTTGAAAACAAAGCCATGGATCTTCATGTCCCTGAAACGGATCTGATAGACATCAGGGGATCGATAGAGGACAAAAAGGATAAATAGTGCCGAAACATATTGGCTAATGACGGTTGCAAAGGCTGCGCCGGCAACACTCATCTTGAGGGAAACCACAAAATAAAGGTCCAGCACCACATTAAGAAGGCTCGTAAAGATCAGGAAATAGAGCGGCCGCTTCGAGTCCCCGACGGCCCGTAAGACGGCAGATCCCATGTTATAAAGCATGGTACTTGTGGAGCCCGTCAAAAGAATGCGAAGATACGCCGTAGCAAGGGGCGTAATGGAAGGCGCCGTCCGCATAAAACGGACCATATAGGGAGCTCCTACATAACCAATTGCATCAAAAAGAAGGGAAAGGATAAAAGTCCCCAACAAGGATGTGTGGATTGCTTTCTTCAGCATATCCGGGTCATGGGCGCCAAAGTATTGGGAAATGATGACACTGGCCCCGGTACTGATTCCCATAAAAAGACCGATCAGCGTGTTGACGGCGGGCATCATGCTTGTTACCGCGCCCAGGGCGTCGGCGCCCACAAAATTTCCCACGACAAGACTGTCAACCGTGCTGTAAAGCTGCTGAAAAAAGTTGCCCAGCAGAAGCGGCAGCGAAAAAAGGAAAAGGCTCTTCCAGATACTCCCCTTCGTCATATCCATAGTGGTTGAGGAATGGGTCATAGCGTCAGCTCCTTTGCATGAAGAAAAGGAAGCGCCGCCAGGGGCTCTTCCTTTTCGGATGATTCAGTTCAATGACAGGAAAACACTCCCCGCTTTTTATTTCAGGAGGCTGCGGTCCTCAAAATAATTGATCCGCATGGACCGACGAACCTCGGCGAGGGTTTCCCCTGCCTTTTGGGCCGCTTTCTTGCTTCCCGCTTCAAGGATGTCATACACATCGTCCGGATGTGCTTCCCACGATCTGCGGCGTGTACGGATTGGCTCAAGGAAGGTCTCCATGACCTTATTGAGAAATTTCTTGATTTTTACATCTCCCAAGCCGCCGCGACGATAGTGGTCCTTCAGTTCATCAAGATTCTTATACTCCGGCAGGAACTGCGCAAAATGTTCTGGTCTGGAAAATGCATCAAGATAAGTAAAGACTGTATTGCCTTCCACATGCCCTGGATCGGAAACCTGAATGTGGGTAGGATCCGTATACATGGACATGACTTTCTTTTTCACGTTTTCAGCATCATCAGAAAGATAGATACAGTTGCCCAAGGATTTGCTCATCTTGGCTTTGCCATCAATCCCCGGCAAACGATAACAAGCTTTGTTGGGCGGCAGATAGATATCCGGTTCCGTCAGGGTTTCCCCGTAAACGGAATTGAACTTGCGGACAATCTCCCGGCATTGTTCAAGCATAGGTTCCTGGTCTTCCCCAACGGGAACATGGGTCGCATGGAAAGCCGTAATATCAGCGGCTTGACTTACAGGGTAGCAGAAAAAGCCGAGCGGCACGCTGTTTTCAAAGTTCTTCTGCTGGATTTCCGCTTTGACGGTCGGATTACGCTGTACTCGTGAAACTGTGACAAGATCCATGTAATAAGCGGTCAGTTCATAAAGGGCCGGGACCATGGACTGGATAAAAATCGTGGCCTTTTCAGGATCGATGCCTACAGCCAGATAGTCGAGGGCAACTTGCAGTACATTCTGACGGACTTTTTCGGGATTTTCAGCATTATCCGTGAGTGCCTGGGAATCAGCAATCATAAAATAGATTTCATCAAAATCGCCTGAATTCTGCAGCATCACACGATTTTGCAAGGAACCAACATAATGACCAACATGAAGATGGCCCGTAGGACGATCCCCTGTTAAAATAATTTTTTTCATAAACTGATACTCCTTCTTAGGATATTCTTTCGTATTGACCGGCCATTTCACAAAAAAGGCGACCGGAACGCTTCTTTCCATGTATAACTATACTATGATTCTGTTTATTTTTCAAACAGCTGGCAGATCTTTTGGGATAGTTCCGGAATAGAGCCTTTTGTCCCCAAAATCAGTCCTTTTATCATCAAAAAATTCCCTTTTATCCAATCCCCCTTTTATATCCGTTCTATTTAGGGCATAATAAAGGACATGAACCCATTACACACCAATCCATAATGAAGGAGACACGACACATGATCTATTACCAACAACACGAAGATTGGGAAAACAGAAGCCTTGCCGCCACTATGAGGCGGTCCATGAATGAAGCCGAATGTCATCTTTGGTTTGACTTCATGCGGCCCTATCCCCTCCGTTTTGGCCGCAAGAAATGCATTTTTGGCTTCATTGCCGACTTTTACTGTGCCAAGGCAAAGCTGCTCATCGTCATAGACGGAAATCCCAATAATCCTACAACCCCCATAGATGATACAGCCGAAGGCAAGAAAAAGCTTTGGCGCTATGGCTATGAGATCCTTCACCTGACAAAGGACGATATCATGGATCATTTTGAGGATGTTTGCCTAGAAATTGAAGAACGGATTGAAGAGGCAACGGGCGTTCTCTCCTAGCGTGACGATAATATGAAAAGGCCTGTCCAAGCTTCAGCACTTGTGGCAGGCCTTTTATCAAAAAAATCTGTTCAGGCGTCACCTACCACCGGCCAACTGATTGGCTCCCCCTTTTCCATACCGGGAACGAAAAGCTGATTATATCAGAATAAGCGGATTATAGATTACAAGTTTTAGTTATATTATCGATTTTACCTTTCTATTGTAACGACTTTCTTTTTTCATGAATTTATCAAAAACTATTGTACTTGAAATACGAAACGAGTATACTAAAAGAATCTTATTTTCAATTGTTCCAATCATGAAAGAAAGGGAGTTTGCTCATGAATCCGCTTGTCACCTTTGTAAAGAAAGTCCCCCTCATCGAACAGATTGCCATTGGGCTCGTCATTGGCATCGTGCTCGCCGTCTTTGTACCCTCTGCGGTCCCCTTTGTCAGCATCTTCGGCGATTTATTCGTCAGCGCCCTTAAAGGCGTAGCTCCAGTTCTTGTCTTTATTCTCGTTATGAACGCCATGATGCAGCGCAAAAGTGATGGCGATACCAGCATGAAACCTATCGTCACCCTTTATATCCTGGGTACTTTTGCCGCTTCTCTTGTTGGCGTAACGCTTTCCTTTCTCTTTCCTGTAACCCTGCAGCTATCAATTGGAAACAGTGAAATCAACCCGCCCAGCGGGATTGCTCAAGTCCTTCATACGCTGATCATGAACGTTGTGGATAACCCCGTCAATGCCCTATTGCGGGCCAACTATATTGGGATTCTCGCCTGGGCCGTCATCATTGGCCTTGCCATGCATGCAGTCGCCAAAGAGGAAACGAAAAAAGTCTTTGATGACCTTTCCAAGGGCATCACCATTGTCGTAAGCTGGGTCATCCGTTTTGCCCCGATTGGCATCATGGGGCTTGTGACGCAGTCCATTTCTGCAAGCGGCCTTTCCGCCCTGCTCTCCTACGTAAAGCTGCTTGGGGTCCTTATTGCCTCTTATGCCCTGGTGGCCCTTGTCATGAACCCGCTCATCGTCTTTGCGAAGATTCACCGCAATCCCTATCCCCTTGTCCTTGCCACGATCCGTGAATCCGGCATCTATGCTTTCTTTACTAGAAGTTCAGCTGCCAATATCCCTGTCAATCTGTCCCTTTGCAAACGCCTGGGTCTCAACCCGGATACCTATACCATTTCCATTCCTCTTGGTGCCACAATCAATATGGCAGGAGCTTCGATCACGATTTCCGTCCTTGCCTTGGCCGCAGCCAACACCTTAGGTATCCAAGTTGACCTTTTGACAGCCCTCCTTCTATGCCTCATCTCCACCGTCGGTGCCTGTGGGGCTTCCGGTGTAGCCGGTGGTTCCCTGCTCCTGATTCCTGTAGCCTGTGCTTCCTTTGGAATCTCCAACGACCTTGCCATGCAGGTTGTTGGCGTTGGATTTATCATCTCCGTTTTGGAAGACGCCTGTGAAACAGCCCTTAACAGCAGCAGTGACGTCCTGTTTACAGCAACGGCCGAATTTGCGGAACGGGCCAAGCGCGGTGAATTAAAAGCCGAGGATCTTGTTCCCAGCAAAGATTGATTGTTCAGCACATGAAAGGGACTGCACCACAACGGTGGCAGTCCCTTTTTATAAGGAGTGATAGCGTTGTCTTTTTCCGAATCCCCCGCTCATCCATCCATCCTGAAGGCTTTCAAAGAAGCTTTTACGGCAACCCTTCCCATTGCAGCCGGATTTCTTTTTATCGGGGCAGCCTATGGCTTTTATATGCAGCGCATGGGCTTTTCCTTTTGGTACCCCATGCTGATGGCCATGATCATCTTTGGCGGCTCCTTGGAGTTTGTCACTGTGACCATGCTGCTTTCCCCCTTTGCCCCGCTCCAGGCTTTTCTCATGGCGCTCATGATTCAGGCGCGTCACCTATTTTATGGCATTGCCATGCTGGACCGCTATAAAGGAATGGGCTGGAAAAAACCGTTTCTGATTTACGGCATGTGTGATGAAACCTTCGCCCTGATTTTTGCCAAAAAGCCCGGGTCCAGCGTTGATCCAGGCTGGTACATGCTCTTTGTTACGCTGCTTGATTACACGTACTGGTTTATGAGTGCAGCTCTCGGCGGCATTTTTGGGTCCCTCGTTCCCTTTGACACAAAAGGCATCGACTTTGTCATGACAAGCATGTTCATTGTTATTTTTGTTGAACAGGTCCGTCAGCAAAAAACGCCGATTACTGCGGCCATTGGCCTATGTTCTGCCGTTATCTGCCGGCTCCTATTTGGCCCCGACCATTTCCTGATTCCCACCATGATTGCAATACTCTTTCTCGTAACAGGACTGCGGAAACAAATTTCCCAAAAAGGAGGCTTTCCTTCATGACCTTTTTAGAAGAAGCCATTACGATTGGAGTCTGTGCCGCGGCAACTGTCCTGACCCGCTTTCTTCCTTTTTTGGTCTTTTCATCCAAGCGCCCCACGCCGCCCTTCATGACCTATCTGGGAAAAGCCCTGCCTCCCGCCATTTTTGCTATGCTCTGCGTCTATTGCCTGCGCCATGTAACTTTTCTTGCTTCGCCCTACGGCCTGCCTGAATTATGTGCGTCAGCCGTCACCGTTATCGTGCAGCTAAAAAAGCGCAGCATGATGCTTTCCATGGTTGTTGGAACGGCTTGCTATATGGTGCTGATCAGGCTCTGATGATGTACTCGCCACGCTCATGGCGCCAATCGGGCAACATGTTAAAAAGTATTTTTTAGGAAAGACCTTTCAGAAGCAGGGGATTTCCTTTTTGGCAGGAGAAAAGCAAAAGGACCCGGCCCCCCGAGTCCTTTTGCCCGCATCCGGAACCCCTGCTCACAGAGAGGGCCGACCCGGCAATTGATTATTTTTTTGATAGACAACCCATTCACCGATATTGGTTCCATGGTCTGCCATGCGTTCAATATATTTGATGATGAGTACGTAATCCACATAGGCACCTATGCTTACCCGATCTTCCCGATTCTCGATTTTATTGGAAAGATCAAAAAGCAATTGGTTGAAGCGGGCATCGACAACATCATCTTTATCCTTGATCAGTTCCGCGGTCTTGGAATCCCCCCTTAGCCAGCAGTCAAATGCAGTCGTGACAAGGCCTTCCATATCTTCATACAGATGATCGACCCCTTTCGGCAGCGGAAGGGGATTTTTCATTCCCGCAATACGGAGCACATAGCTGCTGATATCGGAACAATGATCCGCAATCCGCTCCATGTCCCCCAGCATTTTGAAAGTTCCGACAAGGCCCCGCCAATCACCGGCAACTGGCGACTGCAGGATCTGGATATTGAGGTCTTTGTGCATGATATCACGGATCATATTATCAAAGACCTCATCCCCATCACGGATTTCCCTTGCCATATCGACATCCATGGTGAGCATGGCTTCTCCTGTCCGTTTGATGGTATCCTTGAGCGCGCAAATAAGCTTTTCCACGTCTTTGTGCATTTCTTCAAGGGACTCTACATAGGCATCCCGCATGTTCATTCCTCCTTTTGGCATCAGCCGAACCGGCCTGTAATGTAAGATTCCGTACGAGGTTCGTCAGGATTGGTGAAGAGTTTTTCGGTCCCGTTCATTTCCACCAATTCCCCCAAGTAGAAGAACGCTGTCCAGTCGGAAATTCGTTTGGCCTGCTGCATATTATGGGTCACGATGACAATCGTATATTGTTTCTTGAGTTCCAAGGCAAGGTCCTCAATTTTCTGGGTAGAAATCGGATCAAGGGCACTCGTCGGTTCATCCATAAGGATGACAGAAGGCTGCGCAGCAAGTGTCCTTGCAATGCAAAGACGCTGCTGCTGCCCGCCGGAAAGGCCCAGGGCGCTCATGTTGAGTCGATCCTTGAGTTCATCCCAAATGGCGGCTTGCTTCAAGCTGGTTTCCACGAGACCATCAAGGACGGACTGACTCGTAATACCCTGGACGCGCGGCCCATAGGCCACATTATCATAAATGCTCTTCGGAAAGGGAGAAGGCTGCTGAAAAACCATACCCACCCGATAGCGCAGGAGCAAGGGATCGATTTCCGTAAAAATATCATGTCCCTCAAACTTGATAGAGCCTTCAACGCGACAGCCTTCAACAAAGTCATTCATGCGGTTGAGCGTCTTAAGGAGCGTGGATTTCCCGCATCCGCTCGGCCCAATGAGGGCAGTAATCTCATTTTTGCGAACCTGCATAGAAATATCCTTCAAGGCTTGATTCTTTCCATAGAAAAGATTCACGTGCTGAATATCAAATGTCAGGTCCTCCGGTCTTGCATCTTGTTTTTCCATGGATCAAATTCCTCCCATTTTCTTTTCCATGCGCCAGCTGATATAGCGGGCAGCCGCATTGAAAATGACAACAACCAGCATGAGGATAGCGCTCGTGACTCCCGCGATTTCCGCTGCATTGGGATCAAGAGCTTCCGTTCGAAGCGCCCAAATATGAAGAGCCAAAGTTTCCCCCGGTCTAAAGGGATTCAGCGGACAGGAGCGGCTTAAAAGATTCCACTTGAACCAGTCGATGTCCGTACTCATTCCCGCCGTAAACATCAGGGCAGCCGCTTCCCCAAAACCACGGCCGGCTGCAAGAATGAGACCCGTCATGATGCGTGGGAAACAAGCGGGCAGCTGAACGTGGACCAGCGTCTGTATCCGGGACGCCCCAAGACCCAGGCTGCCCAGTTTATAATAGGGCGGCAGTCCTTCAAGGGCGTCTTCCGTAACAGAGGCGAGCATGGGCAAGGTAATGATGGAAACGGACAGGGCCCCGGCCATTAGGTTCCATTGAGAACCGGTCATGACGATAAAGACCAGATAGCCAAATAAGCCAACAACAATCGAGGGAAGGGACGCCAAGGTTTCAATTGCCATCCGGACCCATTGTGTCACTTTTCCATGACCGGCATATTCAGCAAGAAAGATTCCTGCAGGAATCCCCCATAAGGCGCTGAAAAACAGGGCCATGACCACAAGGTAGAGCGTATTGAAAAAGATGTCGGAAAGAGAATCGAGGATATCGGAACTCACTGCTAGGAATCCCTGCCCAATGACGAACCCAACAAAGACAATGAGCAGCAAAGCCGCGCCAAAAGCCCCAGCATAAAAAATACCGGTCATGATGGACGATATTTTTCTTTTTCGCTTGATGCGTTTTAGCCCCTCTTTCTTTGATGGCGCATCATGACAAGGAAGCGAAGAAGTTTCTTTGATCATCAGGCAGCCTCCTTTGAGCGATTTTTTCCTACGTGATGGATGACAAAAATCAGGATAAACGATATAGCAAAAAGCAGAAATGCCAGTGTCCAAAGTGCGGCATTATATTCGCCGCCTTCCATGGCGCTTCCCATATCAGAAGCAATCACTGTTGTCATGGCCGTTGCCGGCATAAAGAGGGAGGTTGGGAAAACCTTCATCTGACCTACCACCATGGCCACGGCAAGGGCTTCGCCCAAGGCACGGGCAAGACCTAAGACGATTCCCGTGAAGATTCCCGTTCGGGCAGAAGGAAAAACAACGGTACGGATTGTCTCCCAGCGTGTCGCACCAAGGCCGTACGCTGCATCACGCAGGCTCTTGGGAACAGCCATCATCGCATCGGAAGCCATCATGGTGATCACAGGAAAAATCATGGCTGCAAGAACCAATGCGGCAGCCAAGACAGAAAAGCCAAAAGGCATCGTGAAAAATTTCCGCAAAAAAGGAATCAATACTGTAAGGCCAATCCAGCCATAGATGACAGAGGGAATCCCTGTAAAAAGTTCTATAAAAGGCTGGACCCGGCGCCGTGCCGAAGCAGATGCGATTTCCGTCATATAAATGGCTGCAGCAAGACTGACAGGCAGGGCAAATAAAAGTGCAAGAAGGCAGATGACAAGGGAGCCAGAGATAAACATGGCAGCCCCTACCTGCCCTCCGCCGGACGCCGTATCAGAAGGGGCCCACTGACCGCTGAAAAGAAATTCCTGTAACGAGTGACCAAAGACCAGAAATGTTTCACTGCCGCGCATGAAAAGGAACAGGCCTATACAAAACGGAAGCAAAGCCGCGGTAAATCCGCATAGCTTTACTCCCGTCGTTGCAAGGAGCTCCCTGTGATGGACGGCTGCTGCATGCTGCAGCATCGCTTCTTCCTTCATAGAAAATCTCCTTTTCTCAAGGTTTTAAAGATGGACTTAATCGTGATTTGGATCCTTTATCTGCATCTTGCTGCTGACGCCGTAACCGAGTTCTTCAATCCGTTTGCCGTAATCAGCAGAACTAATGAATTCGAGGAAAGCTTTCACCGCCGGTTTTGGATCTTTTGCTGTGTAGATATGTTCAAATCCGAAGACGTTATACTTACCGCTGTAGGTATTTTCCAAGGTCGGGGCAACGCCGTCAATGGCTATAGCTGCGACCGTATCGTTCTTTACAAGGTAAGGCAGGGCTACATATCCAATAGCTCCTTTGTTCTGGGCGACACTTTGGAGCAAAAGTCCGGAGTTATCTGTCTCAAGGGACTTATTGGATACTTCTTCCGCTCCGCCCAATGCATATTTCGTAAAGAGGGAACGCGTGCCGGAAGTCTTCGGACGGGTAATCAGGACAATCGGTTCATCCGGTCCGCCCACTTCTTTCCAGTTCTTGATTTTTGCTGTAAAGATATCTTTTAGCTGCTGGCTTGTTAGATTCTTGACAGTTGATGCCACATCCTTATTGACAATGGTCGCTACAGTCATGACACAAATCTTGTGGTCAAGGAGCTTTTCTGCTTTTTCCTTAGGCAGTTTTGCCACAGCCGGAACATCGGAGTTGCCCATATCGACAGAGCCTTCCGAGACCTGTTTAAGACCAGTTCCGCTTCCCCCTGCGTTAAGGCTGATGGATACATCTTTATGGTTTTTCTTGAAGGCTTCTGCGGCATCTTTGACAAGCGGCAGGAGAGCCGATGAACCAGAACCCGTAATGCTTCCAGAAAGGGCCTTTTCGCCCCCCGTCGTTACGGCCTTCTTACCGCCGCAGCCAGCGAGTCCAACAATCATCATGGCAGCTAACCCCATCAGCAATCCTTTTCTTAATACGCTTTTTACTTTCATCAATGATCCATCCTTTCTTACGCAAGCCATTTCACAATAAACTATATTGGTTTTGCTTTATGAATAGCCTATCCTACTTCTGTAAAGATTGACCTTTTCTTCCTGTAAAAGTTTCGTAAAATCCAGCCTCCCAAAATTGCACCTCATCATGGACTGCCTTACCCAGCGCGGCAAAGAGCAAAAGCATTTGGAAAATGGACAAAGCCGCAGGTGATAGGGTCAATTTATTACAGATTCAGGCCTTAAAAATAACCCCTTGTTGTCACCATTTTAGTTGCATCAACACCGTGATATGATGAACCCGTAACCTAAATAGAAGGTCATATCATGCAGCGAGTAACCCTTCCAAGAGATATCTGTAATGGCTATGGTTCCATGGAAATCCTCAAAAACTTAACAGGAAAATGGGCATCATCCGTACCGGCGGAGGTCCCAGCCGGAGGAACGGCTCCTTGGACAAAGCTGAAGCCTACCTCAAGAAGGCAGGTATGGAAGTTACCATCTATGAAGGCATCAAATCCGACCATTTCGTCGAAACTGTCCTTAAAAACGTCAAGGTCATGCAGGAATCTGGTCCTCAATGAATCATCGCCATTGGCGGCAGCTCCCCCATTGATGCCGCAAAAGCCATGTGGCTCAACTATGAATACCCCGCCATCACCTTTAACGAAATGCGCAAAGTCTTTGGGCTTTTTAGGCTAAGACGCAAAGCCCCTTTCATCGCAATTTCATCCACATCGGGCACGGCCATGGAAATCAACAGCTTTTCCATCATCACGGATGATAAAAAGGGAATCAAATACTCGGTTGCGGCCTTTAAGATTACACCGGACATTGCCATCATTGATTCCGAATTGACTCGCGGCCTGCCCCCAAAACTCGTGGCACATACTGGCATGGATGCCTTCACCTTGTCCAATCCCCGTAAGCCGACGGAAAAAAAGATGAAAAAACTGCTCCAGCCCTTGTACTACGATAGGGATATCGATTTTTGAGACCAGAGATAACCCCTTTTAGACACGCCAAAAAGCTCCCGTCCCCCTTCGAAGGAGGCTGGAGCTTTTCTTTTAAGCGTGAGTAATGGATGAAATAGGAAAATCAACCTGGGAGAGCTGGCAAGGCCCTCACTCATGGATTTTCAGCTTGTGAAGGGCCTGAACAAATTGGGGGTCAAAGTGATTCACAATGTCGCTGCGCCCCCGGTCAAGAGCTGCAATGGCGCTGCGGTCTTCTGCTGAAAGGGTAAAATCAAAGACATCGAGATTTTCCTTCATCCGTTCCAGATGTGTCGATTTAGGGATTACGATGACGCCGCGGTCAAGATTCCAGCGCAGAGCCACTTGGGCGGCGGACTTGCCATACTTTTTCCCGATTTCCGTAAGGACCGGGTGGGTAAAAAGGCCATGTTTTCCTTCTGCAAAAGGACCCCAAGCTTCCGGTTTCACGCCATAGTGTTTCATAAGGGCCAAGGCATTTTCCTGCTGAAAGAAGGGATGCAGCTCGACTTGATCGATGGCAGGCATGACGCGAACGGTCTCACAAAAATCAGCAAGGACATGGGGATAGAAATTGCAGACTCCAATAGCCCGAATAAGCCCCTTATCATACGCTTCTTCCATGGCCCGATAGGCACCATAGTAATCCCCCATGGGCTGATGGATCAAGTAAAGGTCCAGATAATCCAGTCCAAGCTTATCCAGGGACACCTTCAGGGCTTCCTTGGCCTTTTCATAAGAAGCATCCTGGACCCATAGTTTCGTCGTTATAAAGAGCTCTTTTCGAGGGATTCCGCTTTCCTTGATTGCCTGTCCTACGGCTTTTTCATTGAAATAAGCGGCAGCCGTATCAATGAGCCGATACCCAGTTTCAAGGGCCATAAGGACACTTTCCCTGCAAATCTTTTCGTCGGGAACCTGAAAGACGCCAAAGCCTAGTTGAGGCATCTTGATTCCCTGATTAAGAGTCACTTCCTGCATAAGGATTCCACCTTTCTACTTTTCTATCATATTATTTCTCAAAATAATGACTGAAGAAGACAATCTTTCTTATACTATAGCGAGAAATCCGTATCTTGTACATTTATATTATGGTATACTTGTATTTATAAATTAAATAGTGGAGGTTCGTATGATTGAATTTGAGCACCTTTTTCAATTCGTTGCCTTTGGCGCGTACGGCACCCTTTCAAAAGCAGCGGAATCCCTACACGTTTCGCAGCCGACATTGACAAGGAACATGAAACTCCTGGAACAGGAATTTGGAGTTATGTTATTTGAGCGTTCAAAAAATCACATCGCCCTCAATGAAAATGGACTGCTTGCCATGAAAGAAGCAAAAAAGGTCCTTTCCGAATTAGATGCCATGACGGACAAGGTCCGCCAGCTTGACCGCTCAAGGCACACCTTGGCGCTGGGAAGCTGTGCTCCCTATCCTGTCATGGACTTTGTACGGCTGGCAACAGAACTCTATCCTGCGCAGTCCCTGACAACGGAACTGCGCGGGACGAGCCCTCTCCTTCAAGGATTGCGGGAAGGGCGATATCAGGTCATCATCCTGCCTTTTACGCCAACCGACACTGCGCTCATCTCCTTTCCCTTCGGCAAGGAATCACTGTACTTTAACCTTCCTAAAGGACATCCCCAGGAAAAATGCCCCTCCCTTTCTTTTTCCGATTTGGACGGAACGACCATGATTGTTTATTCCCATATCGGATTCTGGAAGGATCTGATCAAGGAAACCATGCCCCATTCCCGATTCCTGCTTCAAGAACAGAGGGATGACTTTTTTGAATTGGAAAAGGCTTCTACCCTGCCTTCCTTCATTACGGACCGTGTCCTAAGTGAAGAGACCCTCAAAGATCGGACGTCCGTCCCCATCGCGGACCAATCAGCCCACATCGAGTACTGCCTTGTCATGACAAAAAAGATGAGCCAACGCTATCCCCTCTTTGCAAAAAGGCTGAACCAAAAATAAAGAAAAATCGGATCTTCCTTTGGGAAGACCCGATTTTTTTATTCAGACGGAAAGGGACGACAGGACAGAGGCCTTTGTAACAATGCCGCGGAAGACATCATGTTCATCCACTACAGCAAGGGGATACTGCGTCTTTGCCGCCAAAGGGACAATCGAGGAAACGGGGGCATCAAGATTGCGTACAAAAGGGACCTCCCGAATGATGGCTTCTTCAAAGGTCTTTCTCCCATCCCGCACGGAAAGGGCCCCTTCCAGGGTAATGATCCCGTCAAAATGCATATAGTCACTCACCACATAGGCGCTTGAAACGCCGCTCGTACGCATGCTGTTAAGTGCCACATTGGCTCCGTCAGTCTTTTTTATCACGGACCCGGGAACGGTCATAATATGCTTGACCGTGAGCACCTTCGTTGTATCAACACTGTCAATAAAGCGCCGGACATAATCATTGGCCGGTGCGCTCAGCATTTTTTCCGGTGTATCAAGCTGGATCATGCGTCCGTCACGCAGGATGCCCACGCGGCTGCCCAGCTTAAAGGCTTCATTGATATCATGGGTGATGAAGATGATGGTCTTTCCCGTCTGTTCCTGGATGCGCAGGAGTTCAAACTGGAGATCATTTTTCACAAGGGGATCAAGGGCAGAAAAGGCTTCATCCATGAGCAGGATATCCGGGTCGCTTGCTAGGGCCCGGGCGATACCGACGCGCTGCCGCATCCCGCCGGAAAGACTGTCAAGACGGTCCCGCTCGTGTCCTTCAAGGCCCACCATACGAATCATTTCGAGGGCCTTGGCCTCGCGTTCTTCCTTCTTGACACCGCGGATTTCAAGGCCATAGCCCACATTGCCCATGACATCCCGATGCGCCAACAGTCCGCCATTTTGGAAAACCATGGAAATCTTGGTCCGCCGCAGTTCCTGCAGTTTCGCTTCATCGTATGCAGTGATATCTTCCCCATCAATGAGGACTTCTCCTCGGCTGGGCCGATGCAGCATATTGAGGCAGCGCACAAGGGTCGATTTACCGCTGCCTGATAAGCCAATGAGTACAAAGATTTCACCTTTTTCTACCTGAAAGGACACGTCCGTCACGGCCGCCGTCATCCCGGTTGCTTCAAAAACATCCTGTCTTGTGGCCCCAAGTTCCAGCAGCTTATAGGCCATCTTCTTCTCACCACGAAAGTCCAAAGGCGCAAAGATTTTATAGAGGTGCCGGACCTCGAGGATGGGCGTTTGTGTCATTAGGATTCCTCCTTTCGAATCACGCTTTGGGTCAGACGGTCAAGCAGGATGGCAATGATGACAATACTGAGTCCTGCCGACAGTCCGCGTCCTGATTCCATACGGTTGATGGCAATGAGGACTTCCATGCCAAGGCCGTTGGCACCAATCATGGAACTTGTAACGACCATAGCAACAGCCATCATCATGGTCTGATTGATTCCTGTCATGATGGTAGGCAGAGCCTGAGGAATCTGTACCTTGACGAGGGTCTGGAAGCGTGAAGCCCCAAATGAACGGGATGCTTCTACAACTTCTGGATCGACCTGCTTGATGCCGTGACTCGTCAGCCGAATGACAGGAACGACTGCATATACGACGGTTGCAAGGACGGCCGGCACCTTCCCCGGCCCTAGAAGCATGACCGCAGGAATCATATAGACAAAGGTCGGCATCGTCTGCATGGCATCAAGAAAAGGTCGGATCAAGGGATCTGCCCGCTTGATGGAAGCAAGAAGGACGCCAATGGGGAGGCCAATCAAAAGGGAAAAGAATACGGCCGCAAGGACGATGGAAAGAGTTTCGCACATCATCTGCCAGTAACCCAAAAGACCGATAAAAAAGAGCAGTCCGCCAAAAAAGGCTCCTTTGCGGTAACTATCCATCAGCCTGCCGCCGCCATAGGCCACGGCAAGGATCAAAATCCACCAAGGAATTGCGTCAAGGCCGCTGTTAAGGCCCCCAACAAAGGCACCGATAAGGCGTTTGAAGGAGACAAAAAATGCTCCGTAGTGAATATTGATATAGCGGACAAGGGCATCGACGGGCTCAGCCACATTGATGTGAAGGTTCGGAAACGTTGTAAGGAAGTTGATCATAAAGGCTCCTTTCCCAGTTAAAGTGCTTCTCGCAATTTAGCCGCTTCATCGGGTGCTAGCCAAGTATCGACAAGGTTCCCATGTTTTTTGAGGAACCAGCGGGCCGTCTCCTCATAGGAAGCCTTCGTATCCGCCATATAGGCCAAGGCTTCTGCCGTAAGGGCGCTCGATGTGTGATACCGGCTGAGGAACTTTGAAAAATCAGGTTCCCGTTTGGGGAAACGGGAATTGGCCGCGATAACAACCTTCACGACAGGCGCTTCTGTAAGTCCCTCTTCAAAAGCGGCTTTTTCATAAGGGGCATCTTCCAGCAGGACAAGGTCAAGTTTACCCGAAAGCCAAGTCGGTTCCCACTGATACCCTACAACAGGAAGTCCTTTCTCATAGGCGGTCAAAAAAGCCGTAGACAGCGTAGCTTCGCTGCCGGGCCGAAAATAGACATAGTTCCGATCAAGGCCATAGGCTTTATACTTCTTATAAAGGATGGCATCGATGTTCCATCCTGGGATGGCCCCATATAAGCGTCCTTTTGACGGTTCCTCCTCATCCTTAAAGAGCGCCGCATATCGGCTCAGGTCCTTGACGGATTTGAGGTCCGGCGCCATAGGGGAAATACCGCGTTCAGCATCGCCTTCAATGACGTAGCGCGGAACATAAAAACCTTGGCGGTTATCAGCATAGTTGATGCCCAAATCCACGATCCCACCGGCGGCCTTATCTGCTTCATAGGTAGGAACGTTATCCGTCCACAGCTCCATATTGACATCCGCGTCGCCGCGTACAAGGGCAGCCTGCGTAATGGGCGTTGAACCATAAAGGATTTCTGTCTTGAGGCCATAGACCTTTTCGGCAATGATCTGGGCCACGGCATTATGGAACCGGACGCTGTCCCATCCGGGATCTGCAAAAACGACAGGACGCCTTCCATCAGAGGAACACCCTGAAAGAATCCCCAATAACACGAGGAGGGCGGTCAGGATCATTAACTTGATTACTTTCATGAAACCATCCTTTCTTTAGTATGTTTATGCAAAATATTTGTTCATAATATTAATTTTACATGGTGTGAAATACTCCGTCAAATATTTTACAATTTGTTCATAAAATTAAACATATTCTTATAACGCTAATTTACAATGTTTTAGCGTTATATACTGTACTATTTTATTCTCATCATTGTAATTTTCAGTACGCAAATATTCCTTTTTCCAGCAAAAAACAAAACCTCCCCCATCAACATTGACAGGAGAGGTGCATAAATTGCTTCTTTAAATGGAGACATCAAGAAAATTTCCGTCCATCATGACCGCAAGAGGATCTTGAATCGTGACAAAGGGTTTTTCCTTAAAAAGGACCAGATCGGCATCCTTCCCTATTTCAAGGCTCCCTACCCGGCCTTCAACGCCCATAACACGGGCCGCATTGATGGTAACTGCTTCAAGGGCTTGTTCATAGGCCATGCCTTTACTGATGGCAAGACCGACACAAACGGGCAAATACTGCAGCGGAATTACGGGCGCATCCGTAATGATGCAGATATGGCGGCCTTCGGCTAATGCCGCCACACTGTCAAACCCTTTCCCGTGAAGTTCTACCTTGCCTCGGCTTCCCAAGCTTGGACCTACGAGAAGCGGGATTTCCGGACGTTTGCGCAAGAATTCCAAGATATCCGTTCCGCAAGTCACATGGTCCAAGGTAAACCGTAGATGGAATTCATCACAAATGCGGATTGCCGTCACAATATCAAGAGCCTCGTGGCAGTGGATCTTGAGCGTTTTTTCGCCGCGCATAATAGGCACCATAGGTTCCAGTTTCCGATCATAATCACGGACGGGTGTTTCCGCATAAACCTTGGCCGTAAGGAGAAATTCCCGAAGTGTTGCAGCAATCCCCATACGGGTTGTTTCATATCCCTTTTTAGGATTTTCCCCTAAGGCGCATTTCATGGCAAAATAAGGGTCAAGGACCATCTCGTCAATAATCTTGCCCCGGGTCTTGATGGCAGCATATTGGCCGCCAATCACATTCAGCGAACCAGGCCCGCTGGCGCAGCAAGTAATGCCGGCATTTCGTGCTTCCTCAAAGGTCCGATCGAGAGGATTTATGGCATCAATGGCCCGCATCTCTGGGGAAAGGATCATCTTCTTCTCGTTATGGTCGGCGTAGAATTCACCCAGCGAATCTGCTTTGAGCCCAAGATGGGTGTGAGCATCAATGAGACCGGGCGTCACATAGGCCCCGCCAGCGTCCCGAACGGATTCGCCTTCTGCCGAAAGGGATTCCCCCACTTCGGCAATTTTCCCTTCAAGAACCCTAATATCATAGACCCCCTCTGTCACATGGGGACTGAGTACATGAGCATTTTTAATCAGCATTGCTATCCCTCCTTCATTGAGTTTTCTTTCAGTATATCACATCAATCATAAATACATGGAAACCCCCGGCCCAATTGGCAGGTCAAGCAGGAGCCAAAGAATCATCATGACCGTCATGGTTGACAGAAGGATCAGGGAATAAGGAATTGTAAGGGAGAAAATGGTTCCAATCCCCAGTTCCCGCTGCGTCATTTCGCCGGGGCGCAAGGGAATCTTCCCTTCGGCCTGGTATTCCGTGAGAAGCCCTATAATGATGGGCAGAGCCGAATGAAGGGGTGAACAGATATTGGTGCACGAATCCCCAATGCGAAAGGCCAGCTGGGCATAAGCCGGATGGACATTGAGGAGGGTGAACATAGGTACAATCATGGGAGCGATAAGAAGCCACTTCGAGGATCCGCTTGTCATGAAAGGATTGATGATCGCCGTAACAACAACAATCATCAGGCACAAAGGAATGAGTCCCACATCGGCCCCTTTCAGGACTTCTGCTCCAACAATGGCAACAACCTTGAATATATTAGACTTATTCATCATGTCAATGAATAGGGAAGCAATCAAAGTTGTTGTCAAAAGAGGAATGGCTTGCTGCAGACCCGCCGATACGAGGCGGGGAATATCCCGCATCTCCTTGATTGTTCCCGTCGCTGCTGCATAAGGAATGCCCGTTGCCACAAAAGCAAACCCAATAATGACGATGATGCCCTCAAAGAGTGGGGATTTCGGAAGAAATCCACCTTTGGCATTGCGCAGGAGTGCTCCGTCCGGGATCGTGAGAAGCCCCATAATCAAAAGGAAGAAAAGAAAACCATAAAAAGCCCAGCGCAGACCTTTTTCTTGATCTGCCGTTAGGCGATGCTTTTCAATGAGGCTCTCATCAAGTGTCCCATCCCCATCGCCCACCATACGGCATACAACTTTTTCCGTAAAAAGAGTCATCGTCACGGAAAGGATAAAAGTGGCTGCTGCCATGAAAAAATAGTTGACCGCAGGATTAATCGGTACGGAAAGTCCCATTTCATTGACAATACTTTCCGTTATCCCCGCAAGCAGCGCATCCGTCCCAGCAAGAAAGAGATTGGCAGTAAAACCGCCGCTGGCGCTGGCATAGCCCAGGATGACCCCAATAAGGGGATTGCGGCCCAAGGCGGCAAAAATGACACCGCCCATGGTAAAGGAAAAAATTGTCCCCGCGTCACTCATAAGATTGGCATTGATTCCCACAAAGACCACAGCAAAAGTAATTAAACTGCGCGGTGCCTTGAGCAGATATTTTTTCATGAAGGTCTCAAAAAAGCCCGTTTTTTCGATGAAGGCACTGGCTGCCATCATGACAAGGACCAGTTTTAGCGGTGGATAAGAAACAAAAATTTCCGGAAATTTCGTGATGATGTAGCGCAGGTTATCTCCAGAAAGAAGATTAACAACAGAAACTGTCACAAGTTTTTCCGGTTCGCCTGGAATCTTTGATGCACTCATATAGGAGATGCCGACACCCATGCGGGCAAGAATACAGGAAATGATCAGGGTAGCAAGGAGCATACCGCCAAAGAGTATAAAAGGATGAGGTAATTTATTGCCCCAATACTCAATGGTATCAATGAATAGATTGAGGAAGCTTTTCTTTGTTTTCATGATGATTGTTCTCCGTTTACAAAAAGGGAGACTTCAGATAGAAGCCTCTCCAGAAGGATATTCACCGCGATGGATTTCCACTGATTCTACAAATCCCCCAGCAGCCGCAAAGCTGCCGGGGGATTGACCATCGTTGCCGCTATCCTTCTTAAAGGGGGGACAAAATCAAGGAAGCTGTAACCTTACTGAATATGCATGGGAATGCCAGGTCCAATTGGCAGGCCAAAGGTAAGCCAAACAATGAGCATGGCCGTCATGGTTAGAAGGATAACCATGGCATAGGGAATTGTTAAAGAGAAAATCGTGCCAATCCCAATCTTGCGATGTTCCGTTTCACCGGGGCGCAGAGGGATTTTCCCTTCTTCTTGATATTGCGTCAGCATGCCGATGATCACGGGCAGAAGTTCCTGCAGGGGGGAGCAGATATTCGTGGCCGAGTCACCAATGCGGTACGCAAGCTGGGCATAAGCAGGATGCACATTCAGCATGGTGAACATAGGTACAATCATGGGCGCGATGATGAGCCATTTGGAGGAGCCGCTCGTCATGAACGGGTTGATAATGGTGGTCACGACTATGATCATCAAACAAAGCGGCAAAAGACCGATATTAGCTCCACGCAGGGCTTCTGCACCAGCAACGGCGACCATTTTAAAGATATTGGATTTATTCATCATGTCGATGAAGACCGCAGCCATCATAGTCGTCGTCAAAAGGGGAATCGCTTCCCGCAGACCGGCGGAAACAAGGCGCGGAATATCCTTCCACTTCTTGATTTCCCCTGTTGCCACACCATAAGGCAAGCCCGTGGAAACAAAGAAGAAGGCAATGAGGGTAATGATGCCAGCAAAGAACGGAGATTTCGGCAGGAAACCGCCATTTGCGTTGCGCAAGATGGCCCAAGAAGGAACAGTGAGGGCTGCCATGACGGCAAGGAAGAAGAGGAAGCCATAAAATGCAAAGCGCAGTCCCTTTTCCTGGTCTGCCGTCAGTTTATGTTCCTCAAGCATGGCCATATTGACCTTTCCATCCCCATCGCCGACCATGCGGCAGACAACCTTTTCTGTAAAAAGGGTGAGCGTCACTGAAAGGAAGAAGGTTGCTGAAGCCATAAAGAAGTAGTTCATGGCGGGATTGATATCGACAGCAACGCCCATCTCCTTGACAACACCTTCCGTGATGCCTGCAAGCAGGGCATCCGTACCAGCAAGGAATAGGTTCGCCGTAAAGCCACCGCTCGAACTTGCCCAGCCAAGAATAACACCTATCAAAGGATTTCGGCCCAAAGCAGCGAAAATGATTCCGCCCATGGTCAAGGCAAAAAGGGTCCCGGCATCACTCATCAAGTTGGAGTTGACGCCGACGAAGACAACAGCAAAAGTCACGAGGCTCCGAGGCGCGCGGAGCAGATACTTTTTCATAAAAGTCCCAAAAAAACCGGTCTTTTCAATAAAGGCCGTAGCAGCCATCATTACAAGAACAAGTTTCATGGGGGGATACCCAATGAAAATATCAGGATACTTCGTAATCAGGTAACGTAGGTTGTCACCGGAAAGCAGGTTGGTAACGGCAATGGTCACTTCCTTTTCCGGTTCCCCCGGTGTTCGTGAAGCCGCCATATAGGTGATGCTGCAGCCCGCCTGGGATAGGATCCAGGACCCAATAAGGGTAATGATGACGAGCATCCCAAAAAGGATAAAAGGATGGGGCAATTTATTTCCCCAATACTCAATGGTGTCGATGAATTGATTCATCCACGACTTCTTTCTGACAGATGTTTGCATGCGATTTGCTGCCTCCTTTTGTTTGATTGGATTCCGTTCATGCTGAAAGCGCCTGCCGGTTTGTAAGCCGGCTATCCGAGCCGCGGCTGATTGGACCGCTGCCGTCCCCTTCGATAGAAAAAACGGCGCTTTGAGAAAAATGATTGCATCTTTATTATACCGAAACTAAGAAAAGAATGCTAGCTATTTTCTGAAAATATAAAATTTTTCAAAAATAATAATGAGTCATCCACTTAATGCGGTCAAATAGAGTATAATCTTTATGTATCCATTACATTTTGAATCAGTATATATCTATATTTTGCTTCTAATGCTCTATGTAACCAAACGGCAAGTTAACTTATCCACTCCAAGAGACCTTTTTTGTCCCCCATTCTTTTTCCTTGCCGGAAGGATTGCCGTCACATACAATGAAAGAAAACGCTTCTCCCCATGCAAATAGGCCATGTTGGCACCGACTGGGCCCAAGGAGGGATTCCTGCCCTTCTCCCTTATTTTATTGCGGCCTGTCAGCTTTCCTATAAGGGAGCAGCGGGCATCATTTTGCCAATATTGTCTTTGTCTCTGTAACGAAACCTTTCATCGGCTATGATTCGGTCTGTGTACCCCTTCCCTACTTGGTCCCCCCTTGGTATTTTTCTCTGTGGGTTCAGCCGTTCAGCCATGACCTTTACCCAATATAATTGGTTCATCCTCATTTTACCCATGCTGAGCGGATTGGGCAGCAGCCTCTTCCATCCCGAAGCGGCGCGTCTTGTTAACGCCATTTCAGGCACCCAAAAAGGTAAGGCCATGGGAACCCTTTTTCACAGTAGCAATGCAGACTTTGCCGTTTATCCCATGGCGGCAGGGTTCAGTGCCTATTATTTTGGCATCATGGGGCTCATCATTTACTCCGTGATCAGCTTTTTCATTGCTCTCTTCCTGATGAAAGAGTTTCCGGCAATTAAGGCAAGACTCACAGCGGCAGGAAAAAGGAAACAGCCTAAAAAAGATCCCGACTGGTATCATGTCCAGCCGGGATCTTTTCTTATTGTTATAAAATCATATTTTGGATGATTTCGCCGTCTTCGTCCTGTTGATATTGGACCTTGAATGAATAGCCTTCGGGATTTCCGCTTTTTGTATAAAAACCGCGGATTTCAAAATATTCTTCATTGGAAACAGCGTAAGCTTCCGCAAGGTCCCCCAAGTAAACCGTCAAGGACTGGGCCGACCCATCAAAGGTCTTCAGGACAGATGCAAGCCACTGGGCAAAGTGGTCCACATTCCGATAGATGATGTTTTCTTTGTGAAAATCCTGGTCACGAAACGTCATCAAAACGCCTCCCTTACAAGGTGCATGGTGAATCAATCGCTCAGGAAACCCTTTATTCAGATCAGGGTCTTTACTGCAGCAAGGACACCTTCAAAGTTAATGGCGTGAGTAACTTCCGGAACATATTCCACATAGGTGACCTTATCATTTTTATCAATGACAACAACACCGCGGGCTTCAAGACGCAGCCCTTCCATAAGGAACCCATAGTTCGTCCCAAAAGAGGCGTCACGATGATCAGAAAGGGTGACAACATTCTTCACCCCAGCAGCCCCGCACCAACGAGCCTGGGCAAAAGGCAGGTCCATGGAAACCGTAAGGACCACAACATCGGAAGAAAGACCGGTTACGTCCTTATTGAACCAACGGGTCTGAGCATCACAGACACCCGTATCAAGGGACGGTACAACGGAAATAACCTTGATTTTGCCTTCATAGTCCTTCAAGGTCTTTTCAGCAAGGCTATTATCAAGCAGCTTGAAATCAGGAGCTTTTTCTCCCACTTTCACTTCAGGACCAACAAGGGTTACAGGGCCGCCAGCAAAAGTAACTGCGCCAGAACGTTTTTCCATAATTTATTCCTCCTATATCATAGCAAAATGGATGATCCATATGATTCATTCATATGATAGCTATACTATATCACTTTAATAACGATTAGTAAATAGTTATTTTAATCATCTGCAAAATGTTACAGCATGGAAAAACGCCCCTATGGAAGCACTCCACAGGGACGTTTCAGGCACTTTACAGTGCTTATGCGATTTTTTAAGGATAAAAGGAGCGTACCTACGGCACAATCCCCGATTTATCTTACATCATGCCAGGCATGCCACCCATGGCAGGAGCAGCCGGAGCCGGATTTTCAGCCGGTTTATCCGCAACAACAGCTTCCGTGGTGAGGATCATGGCAGCGATGGAAGCTGCATTCTGCAGGGCACTGCGCGTAACCTTGCAAGGATCCACAATACCGCTCTTGATCATATCGACATATTCTTCCGTCTGGGCATTGAAGCCAATTCCCTTGTCAGCTTTCTTGACAGCTTCAACGATAACAGCACCTTCAAGACCGGCGTTGTTGGCGATTTGACGGACAGGAGCTTCGATGGCGCGTCTAACGATATCGATACCCGTCTTTTCGTCCCCTTCGGTTTCCTTTTCCAGTTCATCGAGGGCCGGCTGTACTTGCAGAAGAGCCGTACCGCCGCCGGCAACGATCCCTTCGGCCACAGCTGCGCGGGTAGCGTTCAGGGCATCTTCGATGCGGAGTTTCTTGTCTTTCAGTTCCGTTTCCGTAGCGGCACCAACTTTGATAACGGCAACGCCGCCAGAGAGTTTAGCCAAACGTTCCTGGAGTTTTTCCTTGTCGAACTGGGAAGTAGTTTCAGGAATCTGGGCACGGATGGAAGCAACACGGTCAGCAATGGCCTGTTTGTCACCAGCACCATCAACGATAGTGGTAAGATCCTTAGTTACGCGAACCTGGCTGCAGGAACCAAGATCAGCAACGGTAGCGCTGTCGAGCTTGCGGCCAACTTCTTCGCTGATGACTGTTGCACCCGTCAAGGTTGCAATATCCTGGAGCATAGCCTTACGGCGGTCACCAAAGCCAGGAGCCTTGACAGCAACAGCCTTGAAGGTCCCACGGAGTCTGTTCACAACGAGGGTAGCCAGGGCTTCCCCTTCAATGTCTTCAGCAATGATCAAGAGTTCACGACCCTGTTGCACCACTTTTTCAAGAACAGGCATGATGTCTTGGATCATAGTAATTTTACGGTCCGTAATGAAGACGTACGGGTTGGACAGAACGGCTTCCATCTTGTCCGGATCCGTAACCATGTACGGGGAAATGTAGCCGCGGTCGAACTGCATCCCTTCAACAGTTTCAAGGGAGGTTTCCATGGTCTTGGATTCTTCAACGGTGATTACGCCATCATTGCCAACCTTTTCCATAGCATCAGCAATCAAGCCGCCGATTTCCGTGTCACCAGCAGAAATAGAAGCAACCTGTGCTTTTTCTTCCTTGGTGCTGACAGTCTTGGCGTTTTCCTGAAGCTTTTTGACGAGACAGTCCGTTGCTTTCTTGATGCCTCTCTTGAGGACCATCGGGTTAGCACCGGCAACCACGTTCTTCATCCCTTCATGAACGATGGACTGAGCAAGGAGGGTAGCCGTCGTGGTCCCATCACCAGCGATATCGTTGGTTTTGGTTGCAACTTCACGAACAAGGGCGGCCCCCATGTTTTCAAACGGATCTTCCAGTTCGATGTCCTTGGCAATGGTTACACCATCATTGGTGATGGTCGGGGAACCAAATTTCTTTTCGAGGACAACGTTGCGGCCCTTGGGCCCCAAGGTAACTTTTACAGCATCAGCCAGTTTATTGACGCCGCGTTCCAGACCACGACGTGCTTCTTCATCAAATTGAATGAGTTTAGCCATTTTTATCTACTCCTTAGTTCCAAATGATATAAGGTGATTGGTTCTCCACAAAAAAGGGAGCGATTCACTTATCCTCAACGACAGCCAAAATGTCGCTGTCACGGAGGATGATGTAATCCTTGCCGTCCAGTTCTACTTCGCTGCCGGAGTATTTAGCAAAAACAACGGTTTCGCCAACCTTGACTTCAGAAGCAACACGAGTGCCATTATCAAGGAGACGGCCCGTACCTACAGCTACGACCTTACCGGTCTGGGGTTTATCCTTATGAGCCGTATCAGGCAGATAGATCCCACTTTCCGTTTTTTCTTCCTGCACAACCGGTTCTACGACGACATGATCTTCCAAAGGTCTTAACATGTTTGTAATCCCCTTTCACTATGGTTAAATTTTAACTTTTTGATTTATTAGCACTCATTACATTGGAGTGCTAACCACAGCTATAATAATAGCATCTTTCAAAAAAAATGCAAGGGGTTTTACTAAAAAAGTCAAACTTTTTGTCTTTTAGGGTGGAAAGACATATAGGAATGCTTTGACGCTTTGATGCTGCAGTGCGTGGAGGGAAAGATGGAAACAAGTGGCGCCAAACCATCTCCCCATTGGTCGTGGAGCCGAATTACAATCGCCCTCAAACATGTTTATTGGACTTCCGCTATCGCTCTAAAGCAGCCTCAGGACCGGGGCAAATCTACTTCACTGCCGTTCGTATAGAAACGCCACTGACGCCTCTCATCCACCACCAAAACCGGAAAACACTGATTATGATACACAGGTTGAAAATTCCCGTTCTCGGTCTCTCCGCCTTGGCAAGTCGGGAAGATTTCAGAAAAATTGAGTTCCAAGGCGAAAACACGGTGGCAGATCGTACTAAAAATCAGGTAACCGTTGCTGCCTTTCAGCATATCAATAATTCCATAACCACTTTGCTGGACTGCTCCCTTCGGCAGCCACAGCACCACAGCAAAAGCCAGAGTGCATTGCTTTATCCATGCACTCTGGCTTATCTTAGCTCATTTCTTATCCATTTCTTCTTTGAGCCGCTCCATGATTTTCCCATAGTTTTCTTTTTTGTGAGGAAACAGGCAGCAGGAGCAGTCCTTGACGCCTCTTTCTGTATAGGTAAAGGCACCGCCGCAGTCTTTTACAAGGTACAGGGGACAAAAGCAGAAGAGGCAGTTGAAATCCTTTCCATCGCTTCCCTTGTGACAAGGAAAAAACTCACAGTCCATATGAGAAAAGTACTTATAGTGCGCCGTCATTACTCTTTCCAGCTTTCCGCCAGCTTGCCAAATTCTTCTATGCTAAGGGACTCCCCTCTGCGCGTCGGCTCAATTCCAGCACGGGCCATCCAGGCCTCCGCCGTATCACCGGGACGCACCATGGACTTTAGACAGGTGCGGAGCATCTTACGGCGCTGGGAAAAAGCTGCCCGTACGACCTTGAAGTATAAGGCAGCATCCACATTGACAATGGGGCTTTCCCTTTTTTCACATACGACCACCATGGAATCAACTTTCGGAGCCGGCATGAAATCGCAAGCCGGAACGGGAATTGCCAGTTTGGGCTCAGAATAATACTGCATTGCCAAGGAAAGGGGCCCATAAGCTTTTGTTCCGGGGCGCGCGGCCATCCGCTCAGCCACTTCTTTCTGCACCATGACAACAATGCGTTTCAAAGGAAGCTGGGCTTCCAAAAGGGAAAAAATGATGGGCGTCGTAATGTAATAAGGCAGATTCGCCGCCACCGTAAAAGGTTTTCCCCCCGTAATATCCTTGAGATCAACCTTAAGGATATCCCCATGGATGATTTCTATATTATCATACCCTTCGAGCGTCTTATGAAGGACCGGAAGAAGCGTCTGATCGATTTCAACGCTCTTGACATCGGCCCCGGTTTCCGCAAGGGCCTGAGTCAATGTGCCAATTCCGGGGCCAACTTCAAGGACCAGGTCTCCCGGACCGATCTTTGCTTTTTCTGCAATACCCCTTACGACGGCCTCATTGATGAGGAAGTTCTGTCCAAAGCGTTTTTTTGTATGAAGACCAAAGGTATCAAGAATATACCGCGTAACTTCACGGCTTGCAATCACAGGATGGAGCATACTGAAGTCCTTTCTCACGCGAGACGTGTTTCGATGATCTGAAGCGCTCTATTGAATTCGTCTCGGGTTACGCCATAATGATTGAGACGCTCCACCATTTTCTTCACATTGCCGTAGCCAATGCCCAGTTCAGCGCCCAGGGCATCCCTCCTTTTTACCGCTTCCGAGGAACCGCTGAGTCCATGTTGGTAAAGGTCCATGGCCGTAAACTCATTTTGAGGAACCATGGTCGAATGGCGGACCTTTGCAAGCGCTTTTAAAATAGCTTCCGGCTTAGCCTGCTCAATACCCACATCATGATGGGCAAGGGCTTCCGATTTAGGAACGAAGGCCTGACCAGCATTTGGGAAGCGCTCCGTCAGATAGCGGCGGATCCGTTCCCCTGCCCCATCGGGATCGGTTAGGATGATAATGCCCCTTTTGTCATAAGCAGCCTGGATTTTCTTTAATGTATACGGCGACAAGGTAAATCCGCCCGTTTCGATGGTATCCGCGTCAAGGGCCTTTTTGACGGCCACGGTATCCATTTTCCCCTCTACGACGAGGACTTCCTTCAGCAAACTAGTCACACTCCCTATGCTAGACCTTTTATTCTGGATTTTTACTCTATCAGATTGAAGGAAGATTGTCAAAAGAAAGTTCTCCCTCAAAAAGGAAAGAGGCCATTGCCAATTGGCAACAGCCCCTTTTCTACTCAAGGAAATACACGGTTACGTCGCGCCTGCCCCAACTGATTGCGTCAGAGTAGTTTTCCATGTACAGGTCAATCCGGCTGCCATTGATGGCACCGCCGCAATCGCCTGCCACGGCAAATCCATAACCAGGGATGTACATCCGCGTTCCATAAGGAATTACATCAGGATCCACGGCTACGATTCCATGATAAGGCACAACGCCTGTCGAAGTCAGACCGGTTCCGCTGCCTTCGGCAAGGGTGTACGCGGAAGCCTCAAAGGTCCTCGCGCTGCGGTACCGAACAAAACCACGGCTTGTTTCCACCATCAGATTTTTGCCTGTGCCTACTTCTACGACTTGCGGAACAGGTTGGGAAACAACATCACGTGCCAGTTCTCGTCTTACTTCTTGATTTCCAATCTTCACCGTGCGGTAGGTGACGACAGCTTCCCCATTACGGCCTTCCGATACAATGGACTGTCTGCCGCGGGGCAGGTTGTCATTATTGCGGAATTCCACTTCAAAAGGAATGCTTTCTTTGGCCGTCTTCACCTCAGTTGTGGGGGAAACGACATGGATAGTCATGTCTTTTTTTGCCGGGGACTCCAAGGACGGATAGACCTTATATCCTTTGTAGTCCACACCCACAGCATCCAGCACTTCTTTTACCGTTTTGCGTCCGATGGTATACTCGGTCGTTCTTCCATTATGCCACACCTTGATTGGAATGGCACGGACGACTTCGATTGTCGACCCATCTTCAAAGTTTCCATGACCAACTACATCATAACCATCGGCTTTTTGAAGAACAACACCGGCTTCTTCCAAAGCACCTTTCACTGTAAGGGCTCTGGTTGAAAGGGAAATTGTCTGCCCGTCAACTTGAATCTTCACCTGTTTTGGAGCGGCAGCAAAGCCGAGAAAATTCAAGCTGAAAACAAGCATGAGCATGACAACAACCCACTTTTCAGGACGCTTCCAAGTATTTGTTATTCGCAAATTCTCGCCTCCTTAAAGCTTTTGTATTCTACCATGGAGACGAAAAACCTGTCAAAACAAAATTAGGACCAGCTCCTAAAAATGAACATTTTCACCGTCTGATTTTGTGACGCTTTTGAAAATTTTACAGCAAAGTCATCGCGATTTTTAGTAACTTTTCAATTTTGGGAAGAGATTTTGCGAATTTTTTGTGGCAATTTCCATCATCGAAAGGACAGGAATTCCTTTGACCTCCGCTGCCATTTCAGCAACAAGCTTCACATAAAGCGGGTTATTGCGCTTACCGCGGTAAGGAACAGGGGCCATATAAGGCGAATCCGTTTCAAAAACAATGCGGTCAAGCGGCATCTTGCGCAGGATCTCCCTGACCCCATGATCATTCTTGAAGGTACTGGTGCCACCAAAGCCAAAGTACCAGCCGGCCTCAATAAAGGTTTCAGCCATGGCCCAATCTCCGCTGAAACAATGAAGCACGCCGCACACGCCCCGCCCTTCCGTCAGAAGGATCCTCGTCATATCTTCATGGGCTTCCCGGTCATGGATGATGACGGGAAGCTTTAGTTCACGGGCCATGACAAGCTGGCGGATAAGGAAATCCCGCTGCCGCTCATGAGGGGAATCTTCATCGTTGTAGTAGTCTAGACCGATTTCACCAATAGCGACTACCTTTTCATCTTGGGCAAGCTGATAGATTTCCTCAAGGTCTCCTTCGCTCACATGACCCAGGTCTTCTGGGTGAAGGCCGACGGCGGCATACACAAAATCATAGCGGTGGGCCATGGCAAGCGATGCCTTCGAGCTTTTTACGTCACAGCCGGGATTGATGAATCCCAGCATGTGCGACCCAATCTCCTTGAGCAGCGCTTCCCGGTCCGCGTCAAAGTCCTCCGTGTCAAGATGGGCGTGCGTATCAAAATAAGGAAGGCGTTCCATTATTTGACCTTGCTGCCCGAAGCAATCCCCGGCACTTCGGCAAGGACGAGGTTTCCTTTGCCGTCGCTTGCAGCAAGGAGCATGCCGCGAGATTCAATGCCCTTGAGCTTGGCTGGTTTGAGGTTAGCCACAACGATGACATTCTTGCCAATAAGGTCCTTGGCTTCATAGTACTGGGCTATCCCGGAGACAATGGTTCGTTCGCTGCCTGCCACATCAACGGTAATCTTCATGAGCTTATCTGTCTGGGGAACCCGTTCGGCCGTTTTGATTTCAGCAACGCGGAGGTCGACTTTCTGGAAATCATCGATGGCAATTTCTTCAGGCGTAACCACACCGACATTCTTCTTTTCAGCTTTCCTAGCTTTCGGAGCTTCTTTCTGAGGCGCCTTGTCCGCTTCCACTTCAATGCGCGGGAAAATAGGCTGACCCTTCATGACTTTCGTGCCGTCAGGGAAACCGCCGTACTTCACTTCATCAAGGTCGAAGTTTTCCGGAACGGCAAGGCCGAGCTGTTCAAAAATCTTTGGTGCCGTGAAAGGCATCATAGGCGAAATCAGGATGGCAATATTGCGAACGGCATCAGCAAGGTTATACATCACAGCTTCAAGACGGTCCTTTTGCGCAGGATCCTTGGCAAGGATCCACGGTGTCGTTACGTCAATGTACTTATTGGCTGCACCAATGTAAGACCAGACAGCTTTCAGCGCGTCATTGATCTGGTATTCATCCATGGCCTTACGGTAACTGGCAAGCGTTTCTTCTGCAAGGGACGCAAAAGACTTGTCATCGGCATGATCCGAAACCGTCTTATGGACAACCCCTTGATGATATTTTTCAATCATGGAAACCGTACGATACTGGAGGTTACCCAAGTCATTGGCAAGGTCCGTATTCCAGCGGCGGATGAGACCTTCCCGAGAATAATTGCCGTCGTTGCCCAGGGCAATTTCGCTGAGGAGGAAGTAACGAACGGCATCAGGACCAAATTCCTTGATGGGTTCAACAGGATCGACGACATTGCCCTTGGATTTACTCATCTTGTCTCCATTGACGACAAGCCAGCCGTGACCATAAACCTTCTTCGGCAGTTCATACCCCATGGAAAGGAGCATAGCCGGCCAAATGATGGTATGGAAACGAACGATTTCCTTTCCTACAAGGTGCAGGTCAACCGGCCAGAAGCGATTAAATTCCTCTTCATTGCGCAGGAACCCAATCCCCGTGAAATAGCACAAAAGGGCATCGAACCAGACATAAGTGATCTGTTTTTTATCAAAAGGAACAGGAATGCCCCAATTAAAAGTGGAACGGGAAATACACAGGTCCTCCAAGCCTTGTTTCAGGAAGGCAATCATTTCGTTGCGGCGGGAAACGGGCTGGATGAAATCAGGATGATCCTCAATATGTTTAAGGATTTGGTCAGCATATTTGGACATACGGAAGAAATAGTCCTCTTCTTCCATCGTTTCCACAGGACGGCCACAGTCCGGGCAGACGCCGCCTGCTTCTTCAATCTGACGGTCCGTCCAGAAGGATTCACAGGGAACGCAGTATTTTCCGACATATTTCTTTTTATAGATATCGCCCTTATCATAGACGCGCTGCAGGATTTCCTGAACGTCCCGTTCATGTTCTGCACTGGAAGAACGCACAAAATCCGTGTAGCTGATACCCAGCATTTCCCAAAGTTTCTTGAAGTTTGCCACGATGCCGTCTACGTACTGAAGCGGCGTCATCCCATTTTCTTCTGCCTTGCGCTGGATCTTGAGGCCATGTTCATCACTGCCCGTCACGAAGCGGACATCAAACCCATTGGCCCTTTTATACCGAGCAATCGTATCAGCAATGGTCGAGCAGTACGCATGACCAATGTGCAGATTGGCACTCGGATAGTAAATCGGTGTCGTAATGAAAAAAGCTGGTTTACTCATCTTCTACCCCTTCTTTGACTAGTCTATTATAAAGCTCCCTTTTCGGCAGCCTATAAGCTTTAGCAATTTGCTGGAGCGCTTCTTTTTTTCCCACGCCGTCAGCCATCAGGCGGCGCACGGCGTCAAGGGGATCCCCGGTGGGGGCTTCTTCTGCCTTGGTACCGCCAGCAATGACGAGAACAAACTCGCCGCGCGGCGGCTGCTCCAAAAGATGCGTCCTGCAGGAAGAAACCGTTCCCCGATAAAATTCTTCGTGGATTTTTGTAAGTTCCCGGGCCATGGTCATGGTCCGGTCTCCCCACGCGTCTTCAATATCAGAAAGCACCTCTATGATTCGGTGTGGGGCCTCGTACAGGATGATGGTTGATGGAATGTCCTTCCATTCCGTCAGCTTCTCACGACGATTCTTCCGGCTTTTGGGAAGAAAACCGCCAAAAAAGAAAGGTGTGCTCGATAGACCTGAAGCCACCAGGGCCGTCAGTGCCGCATTGGCCCCCGGTACGGGCACAACAGGTATCCCTTCGGCAATGCACATTTGGGCAATCAGTTCACCCGGATCGGAAATTCCTGGGAAGCCGGCATCGGAAACAAGGGCAATGTTTTTGCCTTCCTTTAAATGCGCCAAAAGGACAGGCCCCATTTTTTCCTTGTTATGCTCATGATAGCTCAGAAGCGTCCCATGGATTTCAAAATGATTCATAAGCTGCCGCGTATGACGCGTGTCTTCCGCAGCGATGAAATCAGCCTCCCGAAGCATGCGCAGGGCACGGGGCGTCATATCTTCCAAGTTCCCAATGGGTGTTGCACAAAGATATAAGGTTCCAACCGACTCAGCCATGGACCCACTCCTTTCCTTCATAATAAGCAAGGGCATCTTGGCTCAAACTGCCGTCCTTCTGGTACATGACAAGGGGTGGCAGAACCGTAAGCCCTCCCCGGCCCCCTTTTTGAAACTCCGCCAGAAAAATCCACGCGCCCCGGTCAGCATAGGAGTGGACCCACTGGAGCCGCTTGATTTCAAGATGATATTGATCGGCCAAGCGCAGGGCATCCGTAAACCGGTCAGGAAGCTGGACCATAGCGAGGCGCCCCCGTGTCTTTAAGGCAAAAGCAGCGGCTTTGATGAAGTCTTCTAACGTAACGCCCACTTCATGGCAGGCTTCGGTCATGAGCTGGCGCTGCCTTCCGCCAATGCGGTAAGGGGGATTCATATAAACAAGGTCCATCGTATCCGGCTTTAGATAGCCTCGATAAGCCAGGATATCCCCAAGAAGCGGCGTGACCTGCTGCTCAAGGCCATTTTCCTTTACACTGCGTGCTAAAAGCTCAATGACATGGGGATTTTTGTCCACTGCAAGAACAGACTGGGCCCCCCTATTTGCAGCAAGAAGGGAAATGGCACCGGTCCCGCAGCCAAGCTCAAGGACCCTGGCCTTTTTCACCATATGGGGAAACGCGGCCAAAAAGACCGCGTCAGTCGTAAAGGAAAATTCTTTTTCGTCCTGCCAAATCCGGAGATTTCCGCGGGGCAGGCTGTCAAGGCGTTCCGTTTCAATCATCACTCTTGGCGGCTTCGACGATTTCGTCCCAGCTTGCCGTAATCCGGTTGCCTGGTGACAGTTCGACCACGACCGTCTGGTCGCGGCGGGAAACATGCATGACCATGCCCTCCCCAGTGGGCGTGACGACCTTCATGCCCGGTTTGGGAACAAGGTGACTTGTTTCCTTCTTCTTCCCCTTGTTCTTACAGCAGCGGCCGCAGTACATTTCACTTTCATACTTAAGGCAGCATAGGAGTCGTCCGCAAATTCCTGAAATCTTCGTTGGATTCAGGGACAGGTTCTGCTCCTTTGCCATCTTGATGGAGACTGG
The DNA here is from genome assembly GCA_900538365.1 of uncultured Acidaminococcus sp. Classification (GTDB taxonomy): domain Bacteria; phylum Bacillota; class Negativicutes; order Acidaminococcales; family Acidaminococcaceae; genus Acidaminococcus. The sequence goes on from UPXT01000002.1 coordinate 72,089, forward strand.
TTCAAAGTCTCCAAGGAAAGTCGCACAGCACAAGGGCCGTCCGCAGCATCCGATTCCGCCCAGCATCTTTGCTTCATCGCGTACACCAATCTGGCGCAGCTCAATGCGCGTCCGGAAAACAGCAGCCAAATCCTTGACAAGATTGCGGAAATCGATGCGCCCATCGGCTGTAAAGTAAAAGATGATTCGCCCGCCGTCAAAGGTATACTCCACATTGACAAGGCGCATTTCCAGTTTGCGGGCAGCAATCTTCTTTTCACAAATGGTGAACGCTTCTTTTTCCTTGCGGTGGTTTTCCTCCACCTTGCGGGCGTCCCGTTCATCAGCCTTGCGGATCACGCTTTTTAAGGGAGAGACGATGCTTTTTTCATCGACTTCCTGGGGACCCATGACCACTTCCCCATATTCAACACCCCGGGCCGTCTCTACAATGGCATGGTCGCCTTTTTGCAGATCAAAGCTGCCAGGGGCAAAATAATAGATTTTCCCGGCTCGTTTGAACCGGATTCCAACAATCGTAACCACGGTCGTTACTCCTTTAAAAAAGTATGGATCTCAAGAAAGAGGGCCTCAAGGATCATCCGTGTATTGACGCCCTTATTGAGCCCAAGGTAAAAACGCTCCGTTTCGAGGAGGGCTTTCTTGAGAGCAGGTAAAGTAGTTGAAGCAAAAATCGAAGCAATTCGCTCCCGTTCATCTTCATTATAAAGAAGAAGGCCGCTGCCTTCCTTGATCATCATGGCATCGCGCAAGATGAGGAGCAGCATTTCCAAAAAGGTCTGTGTCCGGTCCACATCCATATCGCCCAACCATTCAAGACGGGCAAGGCATGCCATAAGATATGGATCTGCAATGCCTTCCATAACGAATAGGGCACGTTCCCGCCACATGAGGGCTTCGGTCTTTGCTAAATGCAGGGCCTTTCCTGGTGAGCCATCGGACAGGCGGGCCAGCGTATCTCCCTGCGGGATGTTTTGCTGATTCATGACACGAGCAGCTTCCTCCCGATGGAGCGGTTCAAAGCGAATCGCCATAAGCCGGCTCCGAATGGTCGGCAGGATCTGCGAAATCTCAGAAGCAATGAGGATGAAGAGCCAATATGTTGGCGGTTCCTCGAGTAGTTTCAAGAGCGAATTGGCCGCTTCTACGCGCATGCGGTCCGCCCCATCGATAAGACAGACCTTATAAGGGGAAAGGACGGGCGCGTAGACCGCCTTTTTCTCCACATCCTTGATTTGCTCAATCAAGATATCGTGGCGGGCCCCCTGCCCTTCTACATAGATGAAGTCAGGATGGCTTTTCCCGTTAAAAGCGCGGCAGCTGCGGCAGTGGCAGACATCATCGGTGGGATCATCCAGACAGAGAAAGCTCCGGGCAAATTCAAGGGCAAGTTTTTTCTTGCCAATGCCGTCGGGACCATAAAAAAGGAGAGAAGGTGTTTTTCGCTCTCCTTGGAGCATGTTTCCCAAAAATATCTTATTGGTTTCATGACCAAAAATTTTTTTCCACATCGTGATGTTCCTTCTATTATATTACACAACAAGTAGACTATACCCCATTTAGAGAAATTTTTCCACTTTTTTTATCAGGGTACGGGTGATACTGTCAGGGTCCCCCTCCCCATCAATGAGGAGGATGCGTTCAGGATAACGGGCAGAAAGCGAAAGATAGCCCTGCCGGATCGTTTCCTGAAAGGAGAGTCCCTGAGCCTCAAACTTATCCGTTACTCCTCTGGCTTGCCGCCGGGTCAAAAGGATGCGGGGGTCCCCATCAATGAGGAACGTAACATCCGGCATAAGCCCTGCAGAACCAAAAAGGGAGAGGCGTTCCAGTTCATCAAGATCCATCCCGCCCAAGAGGCCTTGGTAAACGAGGGTTGAATCACTGAAACGGTCGCAGATGACAACTTTTCCCGCTTTCAGGCTGGGGCGAATGACCTTATCCACATGGTCCGCCCGGGCCGCCACATGAAGCAGGCTTTCCACCCGTTTGCTCATAGTGATCTCTGGGGAAAGGGCAAGGCTGCGCAGCGTCTCCGCAAGGTCCGTCCCGCCCGGTTCCCGGGTGAGGACAACCTCTAGGCCTATTTTCTCAAGATAAGCACCCAGCCGTTTGGCCTGCGTCGTCTTGCCGCTGCCGTCGGGGCCTTCCAACGTAATAAAGAATCCTTTTTTCATTTTATGACCTCGATTTCTCTAAGGGAGGGATCATGGGGCCCGCTGACAAAGAGCTTCTTTTCCTGCATGAGACGAGCGTAGGCAATAAGCTCTTTGGTAATGACTTCTCCCGGCATGATCAAGGGAATCCCCGGAGGATAAAAACTGATGGTTTCCGCAATGATACGGCCTTGCGCCTTTTCAAAGCAAATCCGTTCATGAGGCGCGAAGAAGGCATCCCGCGGTAGGAGGCGTCGTTCCGGAATCTTTGAAAGGACAGCCGCTGGTGCTAAATTCCGTACCGGTTTCCGGTTTTTTTCCAGCGTTTCCCGGATAAGGACGGCCTTCTTAGCAAATTCTGCCTGGTCATCGGCATAAGTAACAAGAAAGAGCACGTGATCTTCATCAACAAGCTCAACGGCAATTTTTTCGCGGCGCAGAATTTCCGCCGCTTCCGGTCCCGTAAGCCCCAGGGCACTGGTCATGATCGTGACCTTCCCCAGGTCCATGGCCGCAACGCCGCCCTTGCCGATCAGTTCATCTGTAAGGACAGGAAGACCGTCAATCTTTTTAAGTTCTTCGCGGAGAAGCGCCGCTGCGCGAAGGGAGGCTTCCGCCATGGCTTTTCCCCGTTGGGACAGCTGGAAACGGGCCGCGTCAAGGGAGCCCATGAGCAGATAATTGGGGCTGGTTGTCGTCACAAGGCTCATCGCCCGTTCCATAGTTTCCGCGTCAATGCGGGCATAGGAAACTTGAAGAAGCGAGCACTGCGTCATGGCACCGACGATCTTATGGGTACTTTGTGCCGCCGCATCAGCGCCGCACTGCATGGCGCTTTTAGGAAGCATGGGCGAAAATCCAAGATGGGGTCCATGCGCTTCATCAACAAGGAGCAGCACCCCTTTTTTATGACAGATCTTGGCGATTTTCTCCGTATCGGCAGCAAGTCCAAAATAATTCGGTGTCGTAAGAAAAACCGCCTTGATATCAGGATCCTTGACAAGGGCAGCTTCCACCTGTTCCGGCTTAAGCTGCAGCGTCATGCGCCACGACTCATCATAACAAGGCGCCAGCGCAATCGGTTCCAAGCCGCCGAGAATGAGACCGCCCAGAACGGATTTATGGCTGTTTCTGGGAACAAGGATCTTATCCCCAGGACGCAACGCGCCAAGGAGCATACCATGAATGATACCCGTCGTGCCATTGACGCCAAAAAAGCAGCGATCTGCCCCATAAAGCGCTGCCGCCAACGTTTCTGCGTCTTTGATTGCACCTTCCGGATGGTGGATGTCGTCCAGTTCTTCCATAAGTGATACGTCAGATAAAAGGGCATTTTCCCCCAATAGGTCCTTGAGGTCCTCATCGGCACCGCGTCCGCCCTTATGGCCCGGTGTATGAAGGGGGTATACATGATCTTCCCGATAAGCCTTCATGGCCTCGAGGAGTGGTTTTGTGAGCATAGGGATTCCTCCTTGCATAACACTTAATTTTACCATATGTTTTAGTGAAAAGGAACATGAAGGAAAGCATAAAGGCAGGCTAAGGCAAGAATTGATGCTGTCAATTCGCGCGGATCGATTTCGGAGAAATTGAGTTCAGTGGCAAAATACGAAGGCGGGCAATGCTGAAAATATAGAGTGCGCTATTTGATTTCGTCTTTGTAATCGTATGATCGATTGTATTTTTTAGGATTGCATTGCTTAACATTCTCCCGGATAAATGCCCTAACTCATTTAAAGTATACTAACCACCATAAGAAATGTATCCTAAAAAAGCCCCAAACCGAGCTCGTATCTACGTTCGGTTCAGGGCTCACGTCACGGTCTTTTGCCCTGGAGACGGCGAAAGCCGTTCCGCTTTCGATGGGCCAAAACCGCTAATCGCAAGACGCTGCCAACGCGATTCGGCTTACGGACCGTGTAATCGAAAAATTGATTCGGCGCCACGACCGATAGGGAGACGGTTTGACGCCGGCCTTACGGCCTTTTCGTACCACAGCATTACAGCATTTTCCAATAAACAAAAACTGCGGAGCCAAGCTCCGCAGTTTTCCATTTCTTACTTTCCCGTCCGGCCGCGCTGGGTCAGGGGTGTCCCCTCTTTACACATGGGGCACTCTTCCGGTTTGTAGGTTTCTACGTCAAGACGCAGGAGCGGTTCCGTGCGAACACCAAAGTCCACTTTGCCGCCGCTGCGGTCTACGAGAAGGCCGACGCCAACGGGAACGCCGCCTTCGCTTTTTACGACATCAAGCACTTCCCGGACGCTGCCGCCGGTCGTTACAATATCTTCTACAACAAGGACACGGGTTCCCGGTTTGATGGCAAAGCCCCTTTTGAAGGTCATCTTACCATTGACACGTTCCGTAAAGAAGAATCTCGTGCCCAGGTTCTTTGCCACTTCATAGGCAAGGAGAATGCCGCCCGTCATCGGACCGACAACAAGTTCCACATTGTCATTGATGAACCGGCTGGCAATTTCCTTACAGAGCTGCTCCGTGTATTCCGGACGCTGCAGGACATTGAATTTTTCCACGTAGATGAGGCTGTGCAGTCCACTCGTGAGAAGAAAATGGCCATGCATCACAGCATTGGTTTCTTCGAGCATACTCAGGACACTTTTGTTATTCATGAAGGGCACCTTCCATTTCTTTCAAAATCCGATTGACCGCGTCAATCTTGTTTTCCGCTTTCGTAATGGGCCGACCGACCACAAGATGGGTCGCCCCATTTTTAAGGGCCATACTAGGCGTTGCAATGCGGCTTTGATCATTGGCTGCCGCCCAAGTCGGACGGACACCAGGCGTCACAATGAGAAAATCACTGCCGCAGACCTTGCGGATGCTTTCTGCTTCCCGCGGGGAAGCAACGACCCCACTAAGGCCGCTTTCTTTAGCAAGCGCCGCCAGGGCAAGGACTTCCTCGCCAATGGACTTTTCATAACCAAGAGGCGCCCACTGCGCTTCATCCATACTCGTAAGGATCGTCACAGCAATGAGTTTCGGTGCCGGTACACCGAGTTTTTCCGCTGCTTCCCCAATGGCTTTCATGCCTTCTGCCATCATTTTGGGTCCGCCAACAGCGTGGACATTCATGATGTCCGCCCCAAGACGCGTCAGGACGGCAAGACTGTGGGCCACTGTATTGGGAATATCCTGGAGCTTGAGGTCAAGGAAAACCTTTTTGCCCCGTTCCTTTAGATAGGAAACAATGGCTGGGCCTTCACTGTAAAAAAGCTCCATCCCTACTTTATAAAATGTAACTGCATCCCCTAGTTCCTCAACAAGGGCCTTGGCTTCTTTTCCTGTAGGAAAATCAAGGGCCACAATCAGACGGTCTTTTGCGTTCGTCATTTTATCCTTCTCCTTACTGATTGGGCAGGGCCTTGCCAACAAGGTCCCGAATCGTTTCCAGGTTATGGTCGATAAGATAGGCCGCAATTCCCTGTGAAATGGTTTCTGCAAGCCTCGGATCGTCAAAATTAGCTGTCCCCACGGCAATGGCAGAAGCCCCGGCAAGGAAAAATTCAATGGCATCAGCGGCACAGGTAATCCCGCCCATCCCAATGAGGGGCACCTTGACAGCCTGGGCGACTTGATAGACCATGCGCACGGCAACAGGGCGGACCGCAGGCCCAGAAAGGCCGCCCATGATATTGCCCAGGACAGGCTTTTGGGTATGGATATCGATTTTCATACCTACCAGCGTATTGATCAGGGATATCATATCGGTCCCTGCCGCTTCCACGGCTCTGGCGATTTCAGTGATATCCGTCACATTCGGTGAAAGTTTCGTAATGATGGGCTTATGGGTCCGCTTCTTTGCCGCTTCCACGACTTGCGCGGCCGCACTGCAGCTCGTGCCAAAAGCAAGGCCCCCTTGGGCAACATTGGGGCAGGAAATATTAAGTTCCAGCGCGTCAACGCCATCCACGTCAAGCATAGCAGCCAGTTCGCCATATTCGGCGGCGCTGTCCCCGTCAATGTTCACGATGACTTTTGTGTCATACGCCCTCAGTTGGGGCAGTGTTTCCTTAAGGAAGACCTCTACGCCGGGGTTTTCAAGACCCACACAGTTAAGGATTCCCGAAGGGGTCTCAACGATGCGCTGTCCCTTGTTGCCGGCCCGGGGATGAAGGGTCGTGCCCTTTACCGTAATGGCTCCTACATTATTTAGGTCAAGAAAATCCGTAAATTCAAGACCAAACCCAAAAGTCCCGGACGCCGTTGTGACAGGCGTCTTGAGATGGAGGCCGCCCAGCTCAGTTTCAAGAAGGGTCCTGCTGTTTACCATTCCGACACCTCCTGTGACCAAAAGACAGGGCCGTCCTTGCAGACCTTGACCCGTTTGCCGATTCCACTGCACGTGCAGGAAAGGCACGCACCAAGGCCGCAGCCCATATATTTTTCAAGGGAAATCTGACAGGGAATTGCCCTTGGTTCCACAACCTTAGTCACGGCCCGCATCATCGGCGAAGGGCCGCAGACATAGACGCAGTCGTATCCGCCTTCATCAAGGAGTTTTTCCAAAGGAGCCGTGATGAGGCCCTTCGTCCCCCGGGAACCATCTTCCGTGGTCTCAAATTGGTGAACCGTCTTATCCCGAAATAGGTCCGTCCAAAAAAGCTCCTCTGCCGTGCGGGCGCCAATGAGGACATCCACGTCCGCGTTGGGATAATCCTCCGCAAGGAAGCGAAGGGGCGCAAGGCCAACACCGCCGCCAACAAGAAGGACCTTGCGGTGGGTCCGGTCAAAACCGCGCCCTAAAGGCCCCAGGACACTGATGGAATCTCCTTTTCTCAGCTGATCAAGCAGCTGCGTCGCCTCCCCCACAATCCGGTAGATGAGAAGGAAAGTGCCTTTGTCACGATTGACGCCGGATACCCCAAAAGGACGGCGCAAAAGAGGCACACTCAATTCGCTGCTCTTTACAGTCACAAACTGACCGGGCTCAGCCGAAGCTGCTACCTTTGGCGACCAAATTTCCATGATTCGGATGTCGTGGGACAGACTGCGCTGCCCCACCACCCTTCCATCTTCCAAAAATTTCGTCATGACTTACTCCGTTTTAAGATCCTGCAGGGCAATGACACTGACAATCCGACGGCGGCGCATAGCCCCCAGGGCATGCTGGAGGGCGCGTGCCGTATCAAGGCTCGTCAGGCAGGGAATGGCGTGTTCTACCGTGCTGCGGCGGATCCGGAACCCATCGCTGCGCGTGCTTTCCCCGTGGTTCATGGTGTTGATGACCATGCAGATCTTGCCTTCCTTGATGTCATCCAGGAGATTCGGATTGTCCTCGCCAATCTTAGCCGCTGTTTCCACGGTCATGCCCTTGCTGCGGAGGAAGTTTGCCGTACCTTCCGTTGCTGCAATCGTATAGCCCAGATCTTCAAAACCTTCGGCAATTTCCGTCACTTCATCCTTATCCTTATCGGCCACCGTAATCAGGATGGTTCCCTTATCCGGCACATTCGTCCCAGCAGCAACGCAGGCCTTATAAAGGGCGCGCGGGAACTGGTTATCAATACACATAACCTCACCTGTGGACTTCATTTCCGGTCCTAAGGTGATATCCACATCAGTCATCTTATTGAAGGAGAAGACCGGTGCTTTTACGGCGTAATAATCCGGGAAGAGTTTCAGCCCGGATTCAAAGCCCTGTTCCTTAAGGCTCTTACCTACTGCACACTTGGTGGCTACATCCACCATAGAAATCCCTGTGACCTTCGACAGGAACGGCACGGTCCGGCTGGAGCGCGGATTCACTTCGATGATGTAGAGCTTTTCATCGCGGACGATGTACTGGATATTGAGCAGACCTTTGACATGGAGCGTCAGGGCCAGCTTATTGGTATATTCGATGATTTCTTCGATGACGTGTTCGCTCAGCGTGCGCGGAGGATAAACGGCGATGGAGTCACCGGAGTGGACGCCAGCCCGTTCAATGTGTTCCATGATGCCCGGGATGACGACATCAATGCCGTCACTGATGGCATCAACTTCGACTTCCGTTCCCATGAGGTAATGGTCAACAAGGACAGGATGTTCCTTCGAGGCCTTTACAGCGTTTGCCATGTAGTAGCGCAGCTGATCATCGTTGTAGACGATTTCCATCGCGCGGCCACCAAGCACGTAGCTCGGGCGGACCATAACGGGATAACCGTCATCGTGGGCGGCTTTCACGGCGCCTTCCACATCAAAGACGGTGTGCCCTTTCGGACGGGGGATGCCCACTTCCGTCAGGACTTCATCAAAACGTTCACGGTCTTCGGCGCGGTCAATATCATCGACGCTCGTGCCTAGGATCTTCACGCCGCAGCTGTGAAGAGGACCGGCAAGGTTGATGGCCGTCTGACCGCCAAACTGGACGATGACGCCTTCGGGCTGTTCACGGTCGATGACGTTCAGTACGTCCTCCAAGGTCAGAGGTTCAAAATACAGACGGTCTGCCGTATCAAAGTCCGTGGAAACCGTTTCCGGATTGTTGTTGATAATGATTGTCTCGTACCCTTCTTCTTTAAGGGCCCAGACAGAGTGAACCGAGCAGTAGTCAAATTCAACGCCCTGACCGATGCGGATTGGACCGGACCCGAGGACGACGACTTTCTTCTTATTGCTGGGGCGCACTTCATCTTCGACGCCATAAGTCGAATAATAGTAAGGCGTTTCCGCGTCAAATTCGGCCGCACACGTATCAACCATCTTGTAGACCGGCACAATTCCCATTTCCTTGCGCAGGGTGCGGATCTCAAGAGCCGTCTTGCCTGTGAGAAGGCCAATTTCCTCATCGCAGAAACCACGTTTCTTGGCTTCCTTCATGAGGTCCTTCGTAAGCGGGCCTGCCTTGATGGCCTTTTCAATTTCCACGATATGACGGATCTTCCGCAGGAAAAATTCATCAATTTTCGTGATTTCGTGTGCTTCGTCGACGGTCATGCCGCGGCGGAAGGCTTCAGCGATGGCAAAGAAGCGTTCATCGTTGACAAGATGGACCTTGGCAAAGACTTCTTCGTCACTAAGGGAATGGAACTCAGGCATATCAAGATGGATGAGACCGATTTCCAGGGAGCGGACAGCCTTAAGGAGACCGGCTTCGATGTTGCGTTCGATGGCCATCACTTCGCCCGTCGCCTTCATCTGGGTACCCAGTGTATGGTCTGCCTTGACAAATTTGTCAAAAGGCCAGCGAGGAATCTTCAGGACGCAGTAGTCCAAGGTCGGTTCAAAGCAAGCCGTGGTCTTTTTCGTAACGGCATTTTCGATTTCATCAAGGGTGTAGCCGGCAGCAATCTTTGAGGCCACTTTGGCAATGGGATATCCCGTCGCTTTGGAAGCAAGAGCGGACGAACGGCTGACGCGGGGATTGACTTCAATGACGATATATTCCTCGCTGTCAGGGTTCAGGGCATACTGCACGTTGCAGCCGCCTTCAACACCGAGTTCGCGGACAATATCGATAGCGGCCGTACGCAGCATCTGGACTTCTCGGTCCGTCAGGGTCTGGCATGGTGCCACGACGATGGAGTCGCCCGTATGGACGCCCACAGGATCAAGGTTTTCCATATTGCAGACCGTGATGCAGTTATCGGCATGGTCGCGGATGACTTCAAATTCGATTTCCTTCCAGCCAGCAACGGAGCGTTCAATGAGGACCTGACCAATGAGGCTGTACTGGAGTCCTTTTGTGCAGATATCGTCGAGTTCAGCATCGTTGTGGGCAATGCCGCCGCCCGTACCGCCCAAAGTATAGGCCGGACGCACGATGAGTGGATAACCGATGCGGTCCGCAAATTCCTTGGCCGCGGCAACGCTCTCAACAATCGTGCTCTGAGGAATAGGCTGATGGAGTTTTTCCATCGTTTCCTTAAAAAGTTCACGGTCCTCAGCCTTCATGATACTCGGGATCTGGGTCCCAATGAGCTTCACATTGTATTTCTTGAGGATACCCGTCTTATCTAGTTCGATAGCAAGGTTAAGGCCGATCTGGCCGCCTAAGGTAGCAAGCAGGGAATCGGGCCGTTCTTTTTGGATGACGCTTTCGAGAAATTCCACATTGAGCGGTTCCACATAGACACGGTCAGCAATATGCACATCGGTCATGATGGTCGCCGGGTTGGAGTTTACAAGGACAACTTCCAGCCCCTCTTCTTTAAGGGCCCGGCAGGCCTGGGTTCCTGCATAGTCAAATTCGGCAGCCTGACCAATGATGATTGGACCGGAGCCAATGACCATGACTTTATTGACATCGTTTCTTTTTGGCATAATCAGTGTCCCCCCATCATGGTAATAAAGCGATCGAAAAGATATCCGTTTCCACTCGGTCCCGGAGAAGCTTCCGGATGGAACTGGACCGTAAAGGTCGGATGATCAAGATACTGGATTCCTTCAATGGTGCCATCGTTGAGGGAACGGTTGATGACCTTCACATGAAGTCCCTTCAAGGAATCTTCGTCAACCATAAAGCCGTGGTTCTGGGAGGTAATCATGATGCAGTCATCCACATAGTCCCGTACCGGCTGGTTGATGCCTCGATGGCCAAAGAGCATTTTCTTCGTCTTGGCGCCACACGCAAGAGCCATGACCTGATGCCCCATGCAGATCCCAAAGATAGGTTTCTTGCCAATCATCTTCTTGATGTTGTCGATTTCAACAGTAAGGTCTGCCGGGTCGCCAGGCCCATTTGAAAGGAAGATTCCATCAGGATTGATGGCAAGGACTTCTTCAGCCGGTGTTTCCGCCGGGAAGACCGTCAGATAGCAGCCCTTTTCCACAAGGCTTTTGAGGATATTGCGCTTAATGCCATAGTCCATGACAGCGACGCTGAATTTGCTCTTTTCCTTATCCCCCATGTGGTAGACTTCTTTTGTCGTCACCTGAGCCACCTGATCATGCCGTTCCGGCGTGGCAAGGAGCTTCTGGACGTCTTCATCAGGCATATCATAAGGAACGATGACGCCTTGGAGCGTACCGTAAGCCCGGATGCGCCGCGTAATGGCCCGCGTATCCACATCAGCAAGGACCGGAATATGGTTCTTTTCAAGGAAGGAAAGGACCGTTCCCTCGTCTCGCCAAGAGCTCGGTTCGTCGCAAAGTTCGTCAACGATGAGCCCCTCATAGCAACAGCCATTTCCCTGATCAAAAATAGGATTACAGCCATAGTTGCCGATGAGCGGATAAGTAAAGACTACAATCTGTCCGCAGAAAGAAGGGTCTGTCAGGGTTTCCTGATAGCCGCTCATGCCTGTTGTGAAAACGACTTCACCAACAGCCGGATGGTCCCCATAAAGGGTTCCTTCATAGACACCGCCATCTTTTAGTACCAACTTACCTTTTACTTTTTGCATACGACACCATCTTTCATCACAAATACACCATCGACCATGGTGGCGGCAGCCTGCCCTTTGCAGTGCTTTCCATTGAAAGGCGTGACCTTGCCGCGGGTATAGAACTTGCTGCTGTCGACGACCCATTCCTTATCAAGGTCCAGAATGGTGATATTGGCGGAACTGCCTTCGCGGAGGGTGCCCCCGTCAAGGTGGAAAAGTTCAGCCGGCCGGCAGCTCATTTTATCGACAATCTCATTGATGGTAAATAGACCCGTATGATAGAGTTCCGTCAGAATGACCCCGACACTCGTTTCAAGACCGCAGAATCCGTTCGGCGCATTGCGGAATTCCACATCCTTTTCTTCCGGTGCGTGCGGTGCGTGGTCTGTCACGATGGCATCAATGGTCCCATCCTTCAGGGCGGCGCGCAGGGCTTCCACATGGTCCCGGCTGCGAAGGGGCGGCGAAACGCGGGTTGCCGTACTAAAGGAAGCACAGGCCTCATCAGTCAGCGTCAAATGATGGACCGTCACCTCGCACGTAATGGGCACGCCCTTTTTCTTTGCCTGGCGAACGATATCCACCGCCCCTTTACTTGCAATATGAGCGATGTGGACATGGGTTCCTGTATACTCGGCAATGATGGCATCGCGGGCAACGGCCATATCTTCCGCGATGGAAGGAATGCCCGGCACACCCAGCCTTGCCGATACGGCGCCTTCGTGCATATAGCCCGAATGGTTCATGTGTTCCTCAATGGCATGGACAATGAGCGCCTTATCAAAGGAGTTCACATAACGGGCCGCCTTGAACATCATCAGGGGATCTTCCACAAAGTGCCCATCATCGGAAAAGGCCATCGCGCCCCGCATGGCCATATCTCCCATTTCAGAAAGTTCCTTGCCCTTTTCGCCCTTCGTAATGGCCCCAATGACCTCTACATGGGCATAGCCTTCTTCTGCCGCTCGCTTTTTGATTCCGCTTACGACAATCGAGGTATCGATTACAGGGTTCGTGTTCGGCATGCAGGCAATGCGCGTAATGCCGCCGTGAGCCGCTGCCATCGTCCCGGAAACGATATCTTCCTTTGCCTCAAGGCCCGGTTCACGAAGATGGGTATGCAGGTCGATAAAGCCTGGAGCAACCACCTTTCCCGAAGCATCATATGTTTCATCAGCAGCCTCATCAATGGAATCAGCCACACGTTTAATGATCCCGTCCTCCACGAGGATATCCTTCACAGCATCCAGATGCTGGCTGGGATCGACAAGATGTCCCTTTTTAATCAGCGTTTTCAACTTGTTTCCCCCCTGTCAGTGTCAAGAATAAGAGCGCCATGCGGACCGCCACCCCATTGGTGACCTGTTCGCGGATCACAGCCTGGTCGCTGTAGCCCACTTCATAGGAAATTTCAAGACCGCGGTTCATGGGACCGGGATGCATGATCATCACATCCGGCTTAGCCAGTTTCATGCGTTCCTCGTTGACGCCAAAGATGCGGGCATATTCGCGAGGTGTCGGGAAAAGACCGCTCTGCTGCCGTTCGAGCTGGATGCGGAGGATATCAACAACATCCGCGCCTTCTATGGCCTCTTCCACCCGTTTGTGGACCGTGACGCCCAGTTTTTCCATTTCGTAAGGCATGAGCGTGACCGGGCCCGCCACATGGACATCGGCGCCAAGCTTCGTCCAAGCTGCAATATTGCTGCGCGCCACACGGCTGTAGAGGATATCTCCGATGATGGCCATCTTGAGACCCTTGAAGGATTTTTTCTTTTCAAGGATTGTGAACATATCCAAGAGTCCCTGAGTTGGATGGGCATGACAGCCATCTCCGGCATTGATAACAACAGGTTTTACGATATCGGCAATGTACTTGGCTGCACCTTCGATGGGGTGCCGCATAACAATGGCGTCGCAGGCCATGGACTGCATGGTAAGCACCGTATCCTTGAGGCACTCCCCTTTCTTGACGCTTGAAGTGCCTGTGCTGATATTGATGACATCGGCCCCCAAATATTTACCGGCAAGTTCAAACGAAGAACGCGTACGCGTGCTGTTTTCATAAAACAGGTTAACAATGGACTTTCCTCTGAGGGAAGGCACCTTCTTGATATCCCGTTTCAGGATTTTCTTCATTTCTGCTGCTGTCTTCATGATGAGGTCGTATTCCTCGACCGTAAGGGATGACAGATCTAAAATATCCCGTCCGGACAGGCTGACCGCTGCCTTTGCCATGTGATAGCCTCCTTACTTGTTCTGGGAAACATTTCATTGCAACAAAATAAGCCCTCTTGTCCCCATAAGACAAGAAGGCTTCTCTTTAAAGGCACGTACCCTAAAGTACGCCGCCTACTGCAGCTCATTTCTTCTGTAGCAAAAGTCCCTTTCTTAGTCTCACAGGACTAGATTAAAAGGCCTATATTCATTTTTAGTCATTGTAGCACGGGGAGGGGAAAAAGTAAAGGGCGGCACTGTTTTTACTCGGAGCAAAAATCGCTCCGATTCTCCAGACCAGCGTGCCCCATTGCTCAATTTCTCATTTTAAGGATGCAATGGCGTCATGACGATTCGTACGATGTTTCGTTGCTGGTTTGGGGAACCCTTACGCCTGGGCGCTTCCCCTCCTAACTTCGTGTCGTCACCTCCAGCGCCCAGCTCATCAGGCAGGAAGCTTTTTTCAGCCGATGGACCTATACGCAGCCATCTGCGTTGTCGCCCACGACCTCAATCGCCTCGACGTACCGGCCTCTGGCCGCAAGGAAATAAAAAGACCACAGGGAAAACCTCTAAACGCACGGCGCCAAACCGTCTCCCTTCGGTCGTGGGCACCGAATTACATTCGCCCTCAAACATGTTTCTCGGACTTGCGCTTCGCTCCAAAAGCGTCCTTCGAAACACGGGCGAATATGCCTCACTATCGTTCGTATGGAAACGTCCGCTTCGCGTCCTCATCCACCACCGAAAGGGCATGCTTGCCCCATTTTAATGTGGCAACATGCGGCTTTCGGTCCCCCGCCTTGGCACGGCGGATCGATTTCGGAGAAATCGAGTTCAGAGGTAAAATACGAAGGCAGGCAGTGCTGAAAATATAAAGTGCGCTATTTGATTTCGTCTTTGTAATCGTATGCCTAGTTGGATTGTCTAAAATTGTATTGTCTAGGATTAGATTGCTTAAGGTTCTCCCGTATAAATGCCCTAACTCATTCAAAGCATACTAACTACTATAAAAAATATATCCTAAAAAAGCCCTGAACCGAACTCGTATCTACGTTCGGTTCAGGGCTCACGTCACGGTCTTTTGGCCTTATGGTCTTTTCAAATCCCGATTATCCTCCATTTTATCCCTTTTATCACTCAAAAACGGACATTTGTATGTGTCAACATTTTCTCGGGAGACCCCTATAAGATTGTGTTGCAGCTTAATTAAATGCGGAAAATGGAGCTTAAGTGACCTA
>UPXT01000003.1 GCA_900538365.1 uncultured Acidaminococcus sp.
TTAAGCTGCAACACAATCTTATATGGGTCTCCCGAGAAAATGTTGACACATACTTTTCACAACTTTTTCCGTACAGGAGCCCTTTGATATGTTATACTTGAAGAAGGACAAAGATTGTCCAAACATTCAAGGAAGCCACGCATTTTATGCGTGAAAATCAAAGGAGGACGAGAAAATGGAACAAAAATTCTACAGATGCAGTCATTGTGGTAAAATCATCGCTGTTGTAAAGGAAACGGGTGTCCCTGTTATTTGCTGCGGCGAAAAGATGCAGGAAATCGCTCCTAATACCGTTGATGCAGCCCAAGAAAAACACGTTCCCGTCATTGAAGTCAAGGAAAACCTCGTGACGGTCAAGGTTGGTTCCGTTGCCCATCCCATGATCGATGAACACTATATCGAATGGATTTCCCTGGAAACCAAGGAAGGCAACCAGAGAAAGGAACTGAAACCTGGGGCCGACCCTGTCGCGGTTTTTGCACTGGCTCCCAGTGATGATGTCGTTGCTGCCTATGCTTACTGTAACCTGCATGGGCTTTGGAAAGCAGAAAAATAATGAAAGAGGGGGGACGCTTGCGGCGTCCCTCTTTGTTTTTGGCACTTACGAAAATTAAAGTGTATACAAAATACAAAATATATAGGAAAATACAGATTTTTATGTTAGAATAGGGAAGACGGGTGTGGTGCTGAGCATCATCCCAAACAAAGGGCTACTTTAATTAGGAGGTATTGTCATGAAGGTTTTGTGTTATGGCGTCAGAGACGTTGAAGAACCAATTTTTGAGAGCAGCAATAAGGCTTTTGGGTATGACATCAAATGTGTCCCCGATTACCTGAATACTCCCGAAACGGCTGAAATGGCAAAAGGGTTTGATGCTGTTATCCTGCGCGGTAACTGCTTTGCCAACAAACAGAATCTTGATATCTACAAGAAACTCGGTGTTCAGTATGTACTGACCAGAACGGTTGGTAAAGACCATATCGATATTCCCTATGCTAAGGAACTGGGCTTCAAGATGGCTTTCGTTCCTGGTTATTCTCCGAATGCCATTGCTGAACTGGCTGTTACCCATGCCATGATGCTCCTGAGACATCTGGCATACACGACGAGCGAAGCTCATAAGGGCAACTTCGTTGTTGATAAGCATATGTTCTCCAAGGAAATCCGCAACTGCACCGTCGGCGTAATCGGTCTTGGCCGTATCGGCCGCGTCTGCGCCCAGATTTTCCACGGTATGGGTGCCAAAGTTGTCGGTCAGGATGTCTTCCAGATTAAAGGCATCGATGACTATGCTACGCAGGTTGAAATGGATGAACTTCTGAAAGTGTCCGACGTCATCTCCCTGCACTGCCCGTACATCAAAGAAAACGGCAAGGTTGTTACCCGTGAATTCATCAGCAAGATGAAAGACGGTGCCATCCTTGTAAACGCTGCCCGCGGTCAGCTCGTTGACACGGAAGCTGTCATTGAAGCCATCGAAAGCGGCAAACTCGGTGGTTTTGCTGCTGATACGCTGGACGGCGAAGCTGATCTGTTCGGTAAGGACTTCGAAGGTGGTAAGGCTCCGAATCCTGAATTCCAGAAACTCATCGACCTGTACCCGAAAGTCCTGCTTTCCCCGCATCTGGGGTCCTTCACTGACGAAGCTGTCAAGAACATGGTTGAAACAACCTATGAAAACTTGAAGGAATACATGGAAACGGGCGACTGCAAGAACAAAATCTGATTTGCCTGACCCCATACTCCCTGTCGCTATGTCGGCAGGGAGTTTTTGTATTTATGAAGCAGGCAAGCGCTAATACGAGCCTATTCCTCCATAGACCAAACGAATGCCCCCGTGCCAATCATCTGGCTGGGGGCATTTTATTGTGATGAAAAGATCTTAGGGGCAAGCGCTATGAGAAAAGTGGCTTGACTTCCCGTTTTGTTCCTAGGTGGCGTTTTGCAGGAGCTGGATGCATCAGGTGAACTCCTTTACCACCTTGATGTATTCCTTGGCGTGGAATGGAAGGTAGGAGTTTTTTCGGTACGTTGCTACAAAATCAACGGTTGTTTTAGGAAATCCAATTGAAAACAAGGCCAATTGATCACGGTTTGGAATATATTTTAAATGGGTTTCCGTAATGAACGTAAAGCCGTAATTCCGCGCTGCCAGTTCGGCTTCCGCTTGGATATTGCTTGTTTCCAGGACGATGTGGGGTTCAATCCGCCGCTTATGAAAGATCCGGTCCACAATCAGCCGGGTATGCTGCGTACGGTTTTGGAGGATAAAATCCTGGTCTTTTAGTAAATGAAGGTCCATGTAAGGATACTTGCAGCCGGGCCGCTTTCTTCCATAACGTGTGAAGGGATGATGGGCACTCATGACAAGGACCAGTTCTTCATGACTGATAACGGTGTAGGCAAGGGCGGGATTGGCCTCTACAAAATTGAAAAAGGCAAGGTCAATATCCCCATCGATAATCATTTGGATGAGGGATTCGGAATTTGCTTCGTGAAGTTCGATCCTTACATTGGGATACTTGTCATGAAAAATGGGCAGCGTACAGGGAAGCATATACGTACCCCGCATTGCGGGGAAGCCAATCTTTAAATATCCCTCATTGTTTTTTATGATATCGCCCATCTGCTGGTCGAGTTCCTTTTTGAGGGCCAGGATTTCCTTGGCCTTTTTTATGTATTGTTCACCGGCATAGGTTGGAATATATTTATTGCCAAATCTTTCAAATAAAGGGAGCCCAAGTTCTTCTTCAAGGGCTTTTAGGAACTTGGAAAGGGTGGGCTGGCTAAGGTAGAGGGATTCTGCTGCACGCGTAATATTTTGCTGGCGTGCGATGGCAAGAAGATAGGTCAATTCCCGAAAATCCATTGGCTACACTCCTTTCATCCAAAGCGTGGATTTTTTCTTCTCATTATAGCCTATATTATTCATAAAAACCATGGTTATTATTATTTTTATGAACATAATACATGGGATGCGGGACATGGAGATTCATCGGTCCAACTCAAAAAAACAGAAATGAGGAGAAATCTATTCATGGTTGGAACAGAAAATCATTCATTCTTACCATGATAAAAATAATTTTTATGAATTTAAATTATAAACCTTTTCTTGTTATGATGTTTTCAGAAAATAGCGATAACCGTTACCTAGCAAACAAGGAGGGTTCATAATGACAAAAAAGATCAAACTTCCCGTCACGTTGATGCGTGGGGGAACGAGTAAAGGGGCTTATCTTTTAAGAACGGACATGCCCCCTGAAAGAAAGGATTGGGACCGCGTCCTTTTAAAACTCATGGGAAGCCCAGACCGCAAACAGATTGACGGACTTGGCGGTTCCCAGTCCGTAACCAGCAAGGTTGCCATTGTTGAAAGATCCAGCCGCCCTGATGCCGATGTGGATTATACCTTTGCCCAAGTATCTGTGGATAAGCCCGTTGTCAGTTATGGAGGAAACTGCGGAAATATCTCATCCGGTGTCGGTCCTTTTGCCATTGAGGAAGGTCTCGTCACAGCTTGTGGAGAAGAAACAACGGTCAGGGTCTTTAATACGAATACCAAGAAAATCATTGTAGAAACGGTCAAGACATCGGACGGTCAGGTTTGCTACAACGGCGACTATGCCATTGCTGGCGTGCCGGGTACGGCGGCTCCCATCAAGCTCAGCTTCCTTGATCCCAGCGGTACACTCGGCAAAGGCATCCTGCCGACGGGACATGTGGTCGATGAACTGGAGATTCCGGATTTCGGGCGCCTGCCCGTTTCCATTGTCGACGCGGCTAACCCCCTTGTTTTTGTAAGGGCTGATTCCATCAAGATGAAAGGGACGGAACAGCCGGAAGAAATCAATAAAAACGAGGCGCTGCTCCGACTCTTGGAATGTATCCGAGGACAGGCAGCTGTCCTGCTTGGGCTTACTGATTCTTGGGAAAAGGCTGCTTGGGAAACACCGGGAATCCCGAAGATGACCATTGTTGCTCCGCCGGCTGATTACATGACGGCACAGGGTACAGCAATCAAGGCATCCGAGATTGACCTTTTGGGACGCATGATGAGTATGCAAAAGGCCCATCCCAGTTATGCCATGACAGGCGCAATGTGTACGGCAGCCGCAGCCGCCATTCCAGGAACCCTTGTCAACATCGTGCTTTCTTCCGATTGCCAGCAGCCTGAAATCAGGATTGGCCATGGTTCAGGCACACTTGTTTGTGGGGTTGAAACCGAAAAGGGAGAGGTGATTCCTTTCATTAAAGAAACGTATGGGTATCGAACGGCCCGTCTCTTGATGAAAGGCGTAGCCCCCATTTCCTACTGAATCCACTGCTGATAGGGAGGTATCGTGATGGATCTATCCTTAATATCCTTGATTGTTCTTGCCGTTGTCGTTGCCATTGGGTTTATCAAAAAAGTCAATATTGGCTTTTTCTCTATTGGGGCTGCTTTCCTTCTCGGTTCCTATGGACATATGAGTGCTAAACAGATTGCCTAGGGTTTTTCCAGTTCCATGTTTGTGACCTTGGTTGGCGTCACGTTCCTGTTTGGGATGGCATCGGCCAATGGGACGCTCGATCTATTTTCCAAGAAGGTGGTTGCCCTTGTAGGTAAGCGAACCTATTTGAATCCCATCTTAATGTTTGTGCTTTCCGCTTTCATTTCAGCTATTGGCCCTGGCCATATTGCTGCCGGCATTCTGATGACGACCTTCGCCGTCTATCTTGCTTTTGAACTTAAAATCAATCCCATGGCAACGGCCCTTTATGCAAAATTGGGAGCCAACGCGGGCTGTGCCTCCGTACTTTCCTTGACTGGCATCCTTGCCAAGAATCTTTCTGAACCGCTGGGTTACCACGGCTTTGGGACACATCTTTTCCTTTCGACGCTGCTGTCCGGCTTTGTTTTTACGCTCGTTGTCTATATTGGCTACAAGGGGTGGCGCGTCAACTCGGAAAATCCCTTGAAACTATCTGAAATTCCTGCCTTTAATCGAAACCAGAAAATTACGATGGCTTCGATTGCGGCCATGGTTATTTTCTGTATTGGCTTTAAGTTTGATACGGGGCTTTTTGCCTTCGCGGCAGCTTCCGTCCTGATCCTGCTGCATTGTGCCGATGAAAAAACGGCCATTCGGCAGATTCCTTGGGGGACCTTGATGATGATCTGCGGTGTGGGCGTCCTTGTGAATGTCTTGACAAAGCTTGGCGGAATCAAGCTGGTATCTGACTTCCTTGCAAGCCATATGACGGCCCAGACAGCTGTACCCATCATTGCCGCTCCTGGGTCAGCTCCACAACGGGTGTTGTCATGCCGACACTATTTCCAATCGCCGACGAGATTGCCCGGACGTTTGCCGGACAGACAAACTATGTGGAACTCATCTCTGCCATTACGGCGACCAGTTTTGCTGCAGCCATCAGTCCGTTATCGACGGGCGGCGCCATTATCATGTCGAGTTATTCCGCTTCCAAACCGACAACAACAGAGGAAATGAACAATATGTTCAAGACACTCTTCCTCTTATCTGTGGCCAATGTGGGCATTAATGTTGTCATGGCGGCTCTTCACGTATTTTTCCTTGGCGGTCTCTTCCTTTAATTAGGATAAAGATTCAAAATCTAGATATAAAATTAAAAATATCCATTAGAAAACCTGATGAATATAGATTATAAATCCGAATTGGTAAAATACATAGAAAATTTCGTATAATCCTTATGGGAGGATAAGTATTGGCCTCAGTTGTTGGGATTTCCTAAAATGGAATCAGTAGGCCGCTCGGCCGTTATGAAACCAAAAAGGAGAGACCATCATGAACCGTGAAGAAATGATTGAACGCGCTAAGCAAGCTTTTGGAAAACTCATTGAACAGGACCTTGATCGCATCGAAGAGATCCGGAAAGAACCGCCCCGTAAGGATTTCACCCAATTATCCCACGTAAAAGTGGGCATCATGCCCGGTGATGGAATCGGTCCCTATATCATGAAAGCGGCCCTTTTGGTGGCACGGGAAATGCTGAAGAAGGAAATCGCAGATCAACGCGTGGAATTTGTTCCGATTGAAGGAATGACCATTGAGGAACGGGCCCGTCAGAAGGAAAGCCTGCCAGAGGCTGTCCTTGAGGCTTGCAAGGCCTGCGACGTCCTTGTAAAGGGGCCTTTTGTGACACCGCGTGCAGGCGACAAGTGGCCCAATCTCCTGAGTGCCAACAGTTTACTGCGCCGCCGGCTGCAGCTTTATGCAGCCGTTCGTCCCATTCGCATCCCTGAAAAAGGCATAGACTGGACCTTTTTCAGGGAAAACATCGAGGGCGAATACATTTGGGGCAACCAAGGAATTTCCGTCGGCGATGACCTTGCCATTGATTTCAAGGTCCTTTCCAAGCCGGGTGCCGACCGGCTGTTCCGAAATGCCTTTGAATACGCTAAAAGTAATGGAAAGACCAACATCACGGTGGCAACAAAAGCCAATATTGTCAAACTTGTCGACGGGAATTTCCTGAAAGCAGCCCATGCCAAGGAAAAAGAATATCCTGGTATCCATGTGCGGGAAGAATTGATCGATTCCCTGTCTGCTAAATTGATGGACCCGGAATTCAATGCAGGCATGCAGGTCTTTGTGCTTCCCAACCTTTACGGCGACATCCTCACCGATATTGCGGCCGAATACCAGGGAGGACTCGGGACGGCAAGCTCTTCGAATATTGGTGATCAGTATGCCATGTTTGAAGCCATCCATGGTGTGGGAGTCTATCTTGTTGAGCACAATCGTGCCCAGTATGCCGATCCTTCCAGCCTTATCCGGGCGATGGGGGAGATGATGGCCTTCATTGGTTACCCTGAAAAAAGGGAACGTCTTTTTAAAGCCCTTGATTTTTGCACCAAAGTGGAACGCAAGGCCGTCATTACGACGGATCAAGATGGGGCAACAGCAGAAGAATTTGCTGAGTATGTTACAGAAACCCTCCAGAAGATGGAGGCCTGATAAAGGGCCCGAAAAGAGCCATGTAACAAAGAGAGGAGAGTTATCATGATCAAATTGTTTGATAAAGGCGCCTATTTGCTGAATGGTACGGAACTTGTTCCCGAAGAACAGGCAGGGGAGCTGAAAACCCGTCTCGGCCGTGAAGTGACGGCTGCAGAGGCAAAAAAAGGCACCATTGCCTATGGTATCCTGAAGGACCACAACAAAAGCGGGAACATGGATCAGCTGAATATCAAGTTTGATGCCCTGACGAGCCACGATATTACCTATGTGGGCATTATCCAAACTGCCCGTGCTTCCGGCATGAAGCATTTTCCCATGCCTTATATCCTCACGTGCTGCCATAATTCCCTCTGTGCTGTCGGCGGGACCATCAATGAAGATGACCATATGTTTGGTCTTTCGGCAGCCAAGAAATATGGCGGTATCTTCGTTCCGCCCCATGTTGCGGTCATCCATCAGTACATGCGCGAAATGTATGCTGGCTGCGGTAAAATGATCCTTGGCAGTGACAGCCACACCCGTTATGGCGCCCTTGGGACCATCGCAGTTGGTGAAGGCGGCGGAGAACTTGATAAACAGATTCTGGGGGATACCTGGGATAACCCGTATCCTGGTGTTGTCGCTATCTACTTGACGGGAAAGCCGGCGCCTTGGGTGGGGCCCCATGATATTGCCCTTGCCATCTGCCGTGCCGTCTATGAAAACGGCTACGTCAAGAACAAAATCATGGAATTTGTCGGACCGGGCGTTTCTTCCATGACGACGGACTACCGCAACGGTGTTGACGTCATGACGACGGAAACGACGTGCCTGTCCTCCATTTGGAGAACGGACAGCGATACGGAGGCTTTCCTCAAGGAACATGGCCGTGAAAGCGATTATAAGGAACTGAATCCTGCAGATGTGGCATACTATGATGGCTGCGTCTACATTGACCTTTCTACCATCAAACCCATGATTGCCCTTCCATTCCATCCGTCGAATGCTTACGAAATTGATGAACTGAATGCCAATCTGATGGATATCCTGCGTGAGACGGAAAAGAAGGCCGAAAAAGTGGCTCAAGGCCGCGCCCAGTATACTTTGTTGGATAAGGTTAGGGACGGCAAGTTCATGGTACAGCAGGGCGTCATTGGCGGCTGCGCCGGGGGCAACTACACCAACGTTGTGGAAGCGGCAAATCTCCTGCGCGGCAAGAGCATCGGTGCTGGGGAATTTACCCTCAATATCTATCCTTCGTCCATGCCAGTCTATATGGACCTTGCCAAAAAAGGCTTCCTCACGGACCTCATGGCATCGGGTGCCGTAATCAAGACGGCCTTCTGCGGACCTTGCTTTGGGGCTGGCGACACGCCGAACAACAATGGGTTTTCCATTCGTCACAATACGCGTAACTTCCCGAACCGTGAAGGGAGCAAGCCCGGTCAGGGTCAGATGTCGGCTGTGGCCCTCATGGATTCCCGCAGCATTGCCGCAACGGCAGCAAACGGCGGCGTCCTGACAAGTGCGGAAGCCTTTGCTGACGCATTTGGACATGTACCTAGTTACCACTTCGATGACAGTGCCTACAAGGCCCGTGTCTACGAAGGCTTTGGCAAGGCGGAACCGGAAGAAAAGCTTTATGAAGGTCCAAACATCAAGGCTTGGCCTGAACTTCCCGCTTTAGGGGACAACATTCTCCTGCGCGTTTGCTCCAAGATTGAAGATCCCGTAACGACGACGGATGAACTTATTCCTTCTGGGGAAACGTCCTCCTACCGATCCAATCCCCTGGGTCTTGCCGAATTTGCTCTTTCGCGCCGTGATCCGCAGTATGTGGGCCGTACTAAAGCGGTCAAGGAACTTGAACTTGCCCGTGAAAAAGGCGAAGACCTTCTGCAGAAGGATACCGATGTGGCAACTGCTTTTAAGGTCATTCACACCATTGCTGGCAGTGAAGACGCAACCCTTGCCAATACGGAAATTGGTTCTGTCATCTACGCCAACAAACCAGGCGATGGAAGTGCCCGTGAACAGGCGGCCAGCTGTCAGCGCGTCATTGGCGGTCTTGCCAACATTACCCGCGAATATGCGACCAAACGGTACCGCAGCAACGTGATTAACTGGGGAATGCTGCCCTTCCATCTAAAAGATGAGACCATTGCTTTTGATGTCAACGATTTTATTTTCGTTCCTTCCATCAAGAAAGTGCTCGCAGGGTCCATGGATGAGATTCCTGCCTACGTCCTGAAAGAGGGCAAGGCAAAATCCATCACTCTTTATATCCTGCCCCTTAACGAGGAAGAAAAGGAAATCATCAAAGCTGGCTGCCTCATCAATTTCAACCGCAGCAAAAATAAATAACAGCCTCTGAAAAAAGCCTTCCCTCAGGGAGGGCTTTTTAATACGCTGACAGCCTGCTCGTCGAATTGCTACTAGCATGGGCAGTGGAAGCGTGCTAAAATACAGCTAAGTGCATCCAATTCACGGACTGCCTTTGATGCAGAAAGTAGGGATAACCAGATGGTCAATGAAAAAATGTATGAACTTGGATCGAAAAAATCGACGATCCGTGAAATCTTTGAATATGGAAGAAAACGGGCGCAGGAAGTCGGAGAAGAAAACATCTGCGATTTTAGCTTGGGAAATCCGAACGTTCCAGCTCCTTCTTATATCAAGGAGGCCGTCCTTGATATCTTTGACACTGTGCCGACCCAAAAGATCCACAGTTATACAGTGGCTCCGGGCAATCCAGAGGTTCGGGAAATCCTTGCAAAGGACATCAACCGCCGCTTTGGTACGCATTTTACAAAGGACAATCTGTTCATGACCGCTGGCGCGGCTGCTTCCATTTCCATTACTTTCAAGGCCCTTGCCGAACCGGGCGATGAGTTTGTTATTGTGGCCCCGTATTTTCCCGAATATCGGCCATTTGTAGAGGCAACAGGGGCTCGTCTTGTGGTTGTTCCTGCACAGCTTGAAGATTTCCAAATCAATATGGATCTTTTTGAAAAGGCCATGACACCCCACACCAAAGGGGTCATTGTCAATTCCCCCAATAATCCCAGCGGTGCCATCTACTCGGAGGAAACCATCCGGACCCTTAGCGCGCTGTTACTGCGCAAGGAAAAGGAATATGGTCATCCCATCTATATCATCTCTGACGAACCATATAGGGAAATTGCCTACCATGGTTATGAAGTGCCTTATATTCCACTTTATTATAAGGATACCATCGTCTGTTACTCCTACAGTAAATCGCTTTCCCTTCCAGGGGAGCGCATTGGTTATATTGTCATTCCCAGTGAAGTGACGGGATTTGAAAAAGTATATCCTGCAATTTGCGGAGCGGCTCGAGTGCTTACCCACGTCAACGCTCCCAGTCTCTGGCAGCTTGTTGTGGCCCGTTGCGCAGGCAAACCAACGGATGCAGAACCTTACCGCATCAACGGGGAGCTGCTTTATCAGGGCCTTATTGATGCTGGCTTTACCTGTCTGCGTCCGCAGGGGGCCTTCTACCTTTTCCCGAAGTGTCTCGAAGAAGACGATCATGCCTTCTGCAAACGGGCCATGAAGTATGATCTGTTCTTGGTGCCGGGAACAGATTTTGGCGTGCCGGGCTATTTCCGTGCATCGTACTGCATCAATCGGGATACGATTAAACGTTCCCTGCCGTTATTTAAGAAATTGGCCGAGGAATACGGCGTCAAAAAGGGCCTCGTTTGACACTTATCTGCAAATTTTATATACTTAAGGAATGCCTCATCGGCATTTCTTAACCTTGCAAAACGAACTGAACCGAGGGAGATACTTGCATGAAATATTTAACTGGTAATGAAATCCGTCAAAAATACCTGGATTTTTTCAAGGCACGCGGTCATTTGGTCTTGCCAAGTGCCTCGCTCATTCCGCATGATGATCCGACCCTGCTGCTGATCGGGGCTGGGATGGCGCCGTTCAAACCGTTTTTCACAGGGAAGATGAAGCCGCCTTCTCCGCGCATTACGACCTGTCAAAAATGTGTTCGTACGGACGATATTGAAAACGTTGGCCGCACGGCCCGTCACCATACTTATTTTGAAATGCTGGGCAACTTCTCCTTTGGTGATTATTTCAAAAAGGAAGTCATTCCCTGGGCCTGGGAATTTTTGACCAAAGAATTGGAACTGCCTGCCGATAAGCTTTGGATCACCATATATCCAAAAGATGACGAGGCCTATCATATTTGGCACGATGTCGTAGGTGTACCTGATGAACGCATCGTTCGTCTGGAAGATAACTTCTGGGAAATCGGCAGCGGTCCCTGCGGTCCGGACTCAGAAATCCATATCGACCTAGGGGCCGATAAAGGCTGTGGTGAGCCAACCTGCGGCCCTGGCTGTGACTGCGGACGTTTCCTTGAATTGTGGAACCTTGTCTTTACCCAGTTCAACCAAAACGCTGACGGAACCTACACGCCGCTCAAGCATAAAAATATCGATACCGGTGCCGGCCTTGAACGCCTTGCTTCTGTCATCCAGGGCAAGCCGTCAAACTTCGAGACCGACCTTATTTTCCCCATTATTGAACTTGCCTGCGAACTTTCCCATAAGAAGTATAATGTGGATACCAAAACCGATATTTCACTCAAGGTTGTTGCTGACCATGCCCGCAGTCTGACCTTCATGATTGGTGATGGAATCCTTCCGTCCAATGAAGGAAGAGGCTATGTCCTGCGCCGCGTCTTGCGCCGGGCCATCCGTCATGGCCGTCTCCTTGGCATTCGGGGCAAGTTCCTTGCCGCTCTTGCCGATAAGGTCATTTCCATGTATGGTGAGCACTACACGGAGCTTGTGGAAAAGAAGGAATTCATTGACAAGGTCATCGATATGGAGGAAACAAGCTTCCTCCAGACCCTTTCCCAGGGTACGGATCTGCTGAACGAAAAGATTGCCGCCATGAAAAAAGAAGGCAAGACGGTTCTTAGCGGTGACGATGCCTTTAAACTTTATGATACCTTCGGTTTCCCTTGGGAAGTAACGGATGAAATCCTTCAGGAACAGGGCATGACCATGGATAAGGAAGGGTTTGATAAGGCCATGGCTTCCCAGAAGCAGCGGGCTCGTAAGGCACGCAACGACAAGGAAGGCCGTCCTGTCATGTACGATACGCGCAGCCTCCAATTGGAAGGCCTCACGGTTGATGAAGCCTCCAAGGAGGGTGTGGTGGCTGCCCTTTATCAAATCGGGGACACCACGCCAATCAAAGAAGGCCATAGCGGGGACAGCCTGGCCCTGATTTTGACCAATACGGCTTTTCACGCCGAAGGGGGCGGACAGCTTGGTGATACGGGCCGCCTAGTTTCTGAAGCGGGAATCTTTGATGTGGAAAATACAAAGAAACTTCCTGATGGCACGACCATTCACCTGGGAACCGTCGAATCGGGTACATTTTCGGTGGGCCAGACGGTCACCTTTGAAGTCAACCTTGAACGCAAGGCTGATATTGCCCGCAACCATACGGCAACCCACCTTCTGCACGCCGCTCTCAAAAAAGTCTTGGGCGGTCATGTGAACCAGGCCGGCAGCTATGTTGGTCCGGACCGGCTCCGTTTTGACTTCTCTCATTTCTCGCCGCTTACGACTGAGGAATTATGCCGTGTAGAGGAGCTTGTGAATGAAGCCATCCTTGATGCGGTCGATGTCCAGATTTCTGAAGAGGACATTGATAAGGCCAAGGAAATGGGAGCCATGGCCCTTTTTGGTGAAAAATACGGCAAGATTGTCCGCGTCGTCAATGTACCAGGCCACAGTATGGAACTTTGCGGCGGCGTCCATGTACCCAATACGTCCCGCATCGGTCTTTTCAAGATTCTTGGAGAATCAAGCGTCGGTGCTGGACTGCGCCGGATTGAAGCGGTTACGGGCCATGGTGCCCTTCTTTATACCCGGGAATTGGAAGCCCTCCTCGAGGAAGCTTCCCAAAAGGTGAAGGGCCGTCCCAACACCCTACTGAGCCGGATCGAAGCGCTGCAGGATGAACTGAAAGCAGAAAAGCATCATGCATCTGAACTTGAACAGAAATTGGTTGCCGCTGCCGCACAATCCGTTGGCGACAAAGTAAAGGATGTAAAAGGGGTTCCTGTCCTCATTGATGAAGTTAAAGTCGATGATGTCTCGGCCCTTCGCAGCATGGGGGATCAGCTCCGTGATAAGACGGGCGGCATTGTTGTCCTTTTTGCAGCCATGGCGTCGGATAAGGTCAATATCCTCACGATGGCATCCAAAGAAGCCGTTGGGAAAGGCGCCCACGCTGGCAAGATTGTCAAAGGCGCTGCCCAGGTCTTGGGCGGAAACGGCGGCGGCCGTCCTGATATGGCCCAAGCAGGAGGCAAGGATAGCGGAAAGATTGCCGAGGCCATGACGGAAACCATGAAAGTTATTGAAAATATGATTCAATAAAGAGGTGTCGTTACATGGATGCTAAAAGACGGATGGGAGAGGCCATGGGCCGGCTCCTTACGAAGAAACCGCTGAAACTCATCAGTGTCGCGGAACTTGTTCGGGAATCCGGTGTCACTAGGGACGCCTATGAGAAGGCCTTTGCGTCCATGACAGACCTAGCCCATTATGAGTTTCTTCATATCCTAGCCGTCCATGGCCGAGATATCCTGGGCAGCAAGAGTTGGTCCGAAGCCCTTTACAAGAAATTCCTCATGTATAAAAAGTATGAAGGGTTCTTCCGCCATCTGTATGAGAGTGATGATAACGAGCACTTTCGTCGGACCAACCGGCGCTTTGTCCGTGATGCCTATACCATGATGCTGAGGCACTATGGGGTGGACGTCAATGATCCCCACATCCGATTTGCAGTGGAAATGGTCGTTTACGGCGGGGAAGAAATGACCATGCGCTGGATGATGGATGGAATGAAGGTTCCCATCGAGGTCATGTTGGTCCTCTTCCAGGAATCAATCCCAGTTTCCATCAGTCAGTATTTTTACTAATGGCCGTGATCCGTTACGTTGTGCAGCTCGTTCATGAAGCGGGCTGCATGTTTTTCCCAAAAGGAGGGAATCGATATGTCACGTACGACTCAAGAAACCACGATGTTTAAACCCGTTTCCAAGACGGAAACGGTTTCCCGGACCATCCACGAAGTCGTGGAAGCCCTCCAGGAAAAAGGCTATAACCCCATTGACCAATTGGCTGGCTATCTGTTGAGTGGGGACCCGGCCTATGTGACGAGCTATAAGGATGCCCGTCTGAAAATCCGCCAATTCAATCGCTATGAACTGATTGAAGCCCTCCTACAATCCTATTTGAAGGAATTGCCCCAAAAATGAGAATCATGGGGCTTGACCTCGGAACACGTACTATCGGTGTCGCTGTAAGCGATGAGATGGGGCTGATTGCGCGCGGCATTGAAACCATTCGGCGCAGCGGAACCAAGAATGATTTGGCTCGCCTCCATGAATTGGTCCAAAAGGAAGAGGTGGGCGCCTTTGTCCTGGGCTACCCCAAAAACATGAATGGAACCATTGGCGAACGCGGAAAAGCAAGTGAGGCTTTTTCCAAATTACTGCAAGCCGAATTTCCTGATGCAAAGATTACCCTCTGGGATGAACGGCTTTCTACGGTGGCGGCAGAGAGGGTCCTGATCGATGCGGATTTGACACGTAAAAAACGCAAAAAAGTCATTGATATGATGGCGGCCGTCGTCATCCTGCAAAATTATCTGGATAGCCTAAGGAGGTAATGCCATGACAAAAGATCAAGATATGCTCCAAACCGAAGATCAAGAGGCTTTGGTTGTTGTTACGGACGATAAAGGAAACAAGACCTACTATGCTGAAGAAATGGTCATCCCTATTGATAATAAGAGCTTTGCCCTTCTAGTCCGGGAACCGATGGATGAAGAGGAAGCAGAAACTTTGGAAGAAGATGACGCGGTCATGATTGCCCGCATTGAATTTGATGCTGACGGCGAGCCCGTCTATGTGGATCCGACGGATGAAGAATTTGAGGCCGTAAAAAAGGCTTATGAAGAAATCACCCAGGAGATGGATGGAGAGTAAGGAGCAAAGGACATGGCCAAAAAGCGTATGTGTGTCCTTCTGGTTCTTTTGGCAGCCCTTAGTGGGGCTGTCTATTGGTACCTTCACGGATTCAACAACAATGCCAGTCTTGCAACAGGGACACGGGTCCATTTTACCATCAAGGAGGGCATGACAACGCGGGATATAGCCGCTTTGCTTCATGAGGAGAAGGCCGTACGCAGTCCGGAATTATTTCTCCTGACGGCAAAGCTGACCCATAAGGAGAGTATGCTGAAAGCGGGAAACTATGAAATCACGGCAGGCATGAGTGATGCCGAAATCATCGACATCATTGCGTCTGGAAAGACGCGCTACAACAAGTTTACTGTGCCTGAAGCTTCGAGTATCCCCCAGATTGCGGCCAAACTGGAAAAGGAAAAGTTAGGTTCGGCCGAAGCTTTTCAAAAAGCGGCCATTGATTATGCACCGTATCCTTATATGGAGACGCCTAATCCTAATGTGATCTACAAGGCAGAAGGCTTTGCTTATCCTGCTACGTATGATCTGCCGGAAGGCGCTTCGGAAAAGGAAATCCTTGCCACCATGGTCAAAGAATTCAACCGCCGTCTGGATGAGGGACTAAAGGACCAGATCAAAGCAAGCGGTATGAGTATCCGTGATGTGGTGAACCTTGCTGCCATGGTGGAAAAAGAAGCCGTTCATGAAGATGAGATGCCTCTTATTGCTGGTGTGTTCTTGAATCGCCTTCACAAGAACATGCCCATCCAATCCGATACAACCATCCAATATCTTTTAGGGTATCAAAAGGGAGATCTTCGCTATGATGATCTTAAAGTGGAATCTCCATATAATACGTACCTGCATCCTGGGCTTCCGCCAGGACCGATTGCCAATCCCAGCGAGCAGGCAATCAAAGCTGTTCTCAATCCCCAAAAATCCGATTACCTCTATTTTGTAGCAGATAAGGATGGCTATCATCGTTTTACCAAGACCTATGAAGAACATAAGGCGATGATCCGCGCCATTCATGGAGACGTAGATATATGAATCAAATTGAACTTCTTGCACCTGCCGGGAGCCTCGATAAGTGTAAAATGGCGCTCCGCTATGGTGCCGATGCAGTCTATTTGGGCGGCAAGGCTTTCGGACTGAGGGCCTTTGCCGCAAATTTTTCAATGGAAGAAATCAGGGAAGCCTGCGCGTTTGCCCATGCCCTGGGAAAGAAAATCTATGTGACCGTGAACGTTGTTCCCCACAACGGTGACCTTCCCCAGCTTCCCTCTTATTTAAAGGAATTGGAGGAAGCAGGCGTGGATGCGCTTCTTGTTTCCGATATCGGTGTCTGGATGATGGCTCGCAGAATCGTACCGAACTTAGCCCTTCATGTCAGCACACAGGCCAACGTGACAAACTATGAGGCCGCCAAGGCTTGGGAGGCGCTCGGTGCCGAGCGGGTGGTTCTTGCTAGGGAATTGTCCCTCGGGGAGATATCTGAAATCGTGCGCAATATCCATGCAGAAGTTGAGGTCTTTGTCCATGGCGCGATGTGTATTTCCTATTCGGGACGTTGCCTTTTGAGCAACTATTTTACGGGGCGGGACAGCAACCGAGGCGCTTGTGCCCAGGTCTGCCGCTGGGAATTTTCCCTAAAAGAAAAAAATCGCCCTCATGAGGACTTTGATATTGCTGAAGATGAGCACGGCACGTATATCATGAATTCCAAGGACCTTTGTCTTTTGGACCATTTGCCCGACCTCATCAAAAGCGGTGTAAAAAGTCTCAAGATCGAAGGACGCATGAAGAGTATCCATTATGTCGCAACGGTGGTGAGCGTTTATCGCAAGGCCATTGATGCCTATTTGAGGGACCCGGAACAGTTCAGCGTGCTCCCTGAATGGAAGGAAGAGCTGCTCAAAATTTCCCATCGGCCTTATACGACGGGCTTTTTTGAACACAGACCGGAAGCGGACAGTCAGGTCTATACGACAAGCTCCTATGAACAAACAGCGGATTTTGTAGGTCTTGTGAAAGACTACGATGCCGCTTCGGGGAGGGTAACGCTGGAGCAGCGCAACCACGTGAAGGAAGGGGAGACCCTTGAGATCCTGACGCCTGGGGGAACGGTTTTTTCCTGGACACTGTCGGATATGGAGGATGAAACGGGCACGCCCATTGTTGCTGCCCCTCATGCGCAGATGATTTTTACGGCTGCAGGGGACATCCGCATGGAACCTTATTCCCTAGTGCGGCGCCTCAAAAAGACCTAGAAAAAGTTCTTTTTGAAAAATTCCGTATGATTTTGTACACTTTCCCTAAAATTTTCCCGTTTCAATATAGGCAAATTGAAGGGAATATGCTAATATAGTAGGGTACTTTTGTGGGAGGTCGCTT
This sequence comes from uncultured Acidaminococcus sp., assembly GCA_900538365.1. Lineage (GTDB taxonomy): Bacteria > Bacillota > Negativicutes > Acidaminococcales > Acidaminococcaceae > Acidaminococcus. The sequence goes on from UPXT01000003.1 coordinate 17,390, forward strand.
ATGAAACCATTACTTACGCTCAGAACCTTCCTCCGGGAGGAAGGCGTACAGGGAATCTTCATCAAAGGTGATTCATCTATTCGCTACTTTACGGGTTTTACGGGCGGTGAAAGTCTTCTTTATGTGGATGCTAATCGGGCTGTTCTCATTACGGATTCACGCTACATCCTGCAGGCGCAGCAGCAGGCTCCTGAATGTGAGGTCCTAGAACACCAGCATGGTCTTTTTTCCGTCGTGGATCAAGTAAGACCGGCACGGCGTTTGGCCCTTGATGGCGACTATTTTTCCTATACGGAAGCCACGGCCCTGCAAAAGGCCCTTCCTGAAGCAAGCTTTAAGAGTGTGAATCTCGTCTTCCTGCGGGCAGTCAAGACCCCGGAGGAACAGAAAAAAATGTTCAAAGCAGCCGCTATTGCTGACGACGCTTTTCATGAACTGATTCCCCACATCAAAGTGGGGCGGAGAGAATCGGAACTTGCTGCAGAGCTTGAGTATAATATGCGAAAAAGAGGGGCCCAGAAAACCTCTTTTGATACAATTGTTGCTTCCGGCGTGCGCAGCGCCCTGCCTCATGGAGTGGCCTCAAATAAGGTTATTGAGGAAGGTGACTTCGTCACGTTTGATTTTGGCTGTATCTATGACGGCTACTGCAGTGATATGACCCGCACGGTCGTCATGGGAAAAGCGGCTCCTTGGCAAAAGGAAATCTACGAGATTGTCCTTGCTGCCAATGAACTGGGGGAAGAAGTCCTATTTCCTGGCAAGACAGGCATTGAAGTGGATCAGGCCGTCCGTGATTTTATCGCGTCCAAGGGATATGGTGCTTACTTTGGCCATGGACTGGGTCATGGGGTGGGTCTTGATATCCACGAAAAGCCGAACCTCAACAAGGGCAACCCGGACCCGATTCCTTTAGATGCCATCGTAACGGTGGAACCGGGCATCTATTTGCCGGGCAAAGGCGGCGTCCGTATTGAAGATACCGTCATTGTGACGGCATGGGGCTGTGAGCGGCTGACGCTGGTTGAAAAGGAACTTATGGAAATCCTATAAGCTTATCAAGAAAATTTTTGGAGGGTATTTCAATGATTTCTACGAACGATTTTAAAACAGGTGTAACAGTTGAAATTGATGGCGATGCTTGGCAGGTAGTTGAATTCCAGCACGTCAAACCGGGGAAAGGGGCAGCCTTTGTCCGTGCCAAGATGCGCAACCTTTGTACAGGTGCTGTTGTTGAACGTACGTTCAATGCCGCTGAACGTCTCCCGAATGCTGAAGTCGTTCGCCGTGAAATGCAATACCTTTATGAAAATGATGGTATGTATGTCTTCATGGACAATGAAACCTACGAACAAATCGAACTCAACAAAGATCAACTGGGCAGCGCCATGAACTTCCTCAAGGAAAACATGAACGTCAAGATTTCTTCCTTCGATAACCGGATCCTGGGGGTCGAACTGCCGAATACGGTTGAACTCACTGTTGTTGAAACGGAACCGGGCATCAAAGGGGATACCGCTACGGGCGGCAACAAGAATGCGACCATGGACACGGGATATGTGGTAAAGGTCCCTCTGTTCATCAACGAAGGCGATGTGCTTCGTATCGATACCCGTACGGGCGAGTACATCGAAAGAGCATAAGGGACTTCCTGCCCTGGGCAGGACTTTCCAATCGAAAACGAGCCTCGGAAACAGGCTCGTTTTTCTATATGACGGTAACCAGCCCTTTTGTGCAGAAAGGAAAGCGACATGAAAACCATTTACCTCGTCCGTCATGGACGAACAAGGTCCAATGAAGAAGGCCGTTTCCAGGGCTGGGAGGATCATCCGCTCAGTCCAGTGGGACAGGAACAGGCTCTTTCCCTTAAAAAACGAGCCCATGACCTTACAATTGCGGCCCTTTATACATCCGATCTTGTGAGGACCAAGGAAACGGCACAGCCTCTTGCCGAAGAAAAACACCTAGTCCCACAGGCCCATACAGCCTTTCGAGAAATTTCCTTTGGCGAGTGGGAAGGCTGCCGAATTGCAGACTTAAGGAAAACGGACCAGAAGCGCCTTCAGACGCTCTGGCTGACACCGACCCAAGTGACGCTCTCCGGTGCGGAAGACCTCCAAGAGGCCCAGGCGCGCGGAATGAAGGGGCTCAACGAAATTAAGGATGCCATGGAAGAGGACACAGCCATTATGGTTGTAAGCCATGGGGGGATGATCCGCCTGTTACTATGCAGCATCCTCCAATCCCCTATTGACTGCATGTGGCGTTTGACCTTGGATAATACAAGTGTAACCAAACTGACCTATGATGATCTGATGGGGTATCGTGTGATTTACCTCAATCAAATGGGATTGTTGACTTAAGCGGAGATCCTCTCTTTGCACTCCTTTTCCCCTCTTGATGGTATCTGGTATAATGGTATCATCCAAAAAAAGTTAGGAGAGATTTTTATTTTAGAATTTAAACATGTCGATATATCGGATAAGCCTATTTTTGATGATTACTATAACGAAGCGGATTATCGCGGCTCAGAGTGCTGTTTTGGCTCAACCTTCATTTGGCGTGGCTGCTATGATACGTTCTGGGCAATCAGCCACGGCGCCCTTATCCTTAAGGTCACCGTCAATGGTGTCACCTTTGTCCTGCCTCCTTTCGGCGGTAAGGATGAGGATATGCCTCTTATCGTAAATGCGCTGAAAGAATATTTTGGCGGGTCTTTTGAATTTCATGGTATCTATGAATCGACGATGGAACGATTCAAGCGGACTATGCCGGAAATCACGGAGTACACAGAAGACAGGGATAACTGGGATTACGTCTACGACAGGGAGAAGCTTGCGACCTTATCGGGACGAAAGTATCATAGTAAGAAGAACCATTACAATGCGTTCATCAAGGAACACCCTGATTACGTCTATGAGGAAATCAATGCCTCAAATAAAGATGAATGTATTGCCTTTGGCAAGGCTTGGTGTGCCCAACGGGCCGAGACCGATCCATCAATCAAATGCGAGGCCTGCGCCATTGAAGAAGGGCTAAACAACATGGAATTCCTAAAGATTCGCGGCGGCCTCATCCGTTTGGATGGTCAGGTCAAAGCCTTTACCTTCGGGGAAAAGGTCAGCGAACACACGGCGGTAGTCCATGTCGAAAAAGCAGACCCCGATATCCGCGGCCTGTTTACTGCCATCAATAAGGACTTTGTTCAGAATGCCTGGCCGGATGTGCAGTTTATTAACAGGGAAGAGGACATGGGAAAGGAAGGACTCAGGAAAGCCAAGGAATCCTATAATCCCATCTTCATGGTCAAGAAATACAATACGATCATTCGTTAAGGGAGGTTGAGCATGGATTTTCGTCTCATCAATGAAAAGACACTGCCCCAAGTAGCGGCGCTCTGGGATGAATGCTTCGAAAAGAAAGGAACCCCATTTTACGAATGGTATTTCTCCGAGTATGCGTTGAAGCAGAACAAGATGTTAGGCGGCTTTGAGGATGATCAGCTGATGACGATGGTGCACCTGAACCCTTACACGGTCCAGGTAAGGGACAAGGATTTCCGCGTGCCTTATTTGGTCGGCGTCGCTACGGCCCCAGAAGCCCGAGGGCGTCACGTAATGGGCGAACTCATGGATAAGACATTTACCATGCTGCGGGCCATGAAGGTCCCTTTTGTCATCCTCATGCCAATCCATGCAGGGATTTACCAGCCCTATGGCTTTAGTTTTACGGCCCTTCGCACCCAGTATGAATTACCCCTGCGGGAGATTGACCTTGTAGGCGAAAGCCTTACGGGGTATACTTTTCATAGGATTTCTACTAAAGAGGCCGAGACGCCGCTGGCACTGGTTTATGATGGCGCCATGGCGGCTTATACAGGATATGTCAAAAGAAAGCACCGGGAATGGGAAAACTTGCTTGTGTCAGGGTCCCAGGAAGGCCTCGAGACCGTAGTGCTCAAAAACGGGGAAAAGCCCTGCGGATATGCCCTCTATCAGAAAGGGGAAGGGACCATAAGCATCCAGGAGCTGATGGCGCTTGACCAGACCGCCAAACTTGAGCTCCTGCATTATTTCAAGGGGTTTTACGGAACCTTTGGAAAGCTTTCCTATCTTGGACCCAGTGATGACCTGCTGTACTTGAGGCTCCCCAGTCAAGAGCTGGCGCCCCGGATGGTGCCTTTTATGATGGGAAGGATCGTGAACGCGGCCCAGGTTCTGCAAGCTCTTTTCGTTCCCGATTGCCTTGTAGGTAAGGACCTCGTCATTGGGATCCGAGACGAGCAGGTGCCCCTCAACACGATGCTCGTGAAGATGCATTTTGACGAAAAAGGGGTTACCCTTTTCAATACGCTTGATGATCCAACGGTTCTCATGGATATTTCCAGTCTGACCCAGCTCTTTTTCGGGACGTACGGAGCCCGGGAGCTGAAAGATGCGGGCTTTATCCACGTGGAAGAAGAATCATCCTTGTGGACGCTTGAAACGTTGTTCCCCAAAAAAGTAAACTTTATCAATGAATATTTTTAAGGGAGGCTGTCATGAGCGAATCGATGAGAAGGATTTATGTGGAAAAAAAGAAGGAGTATGCTGTTGAAGCAGCAGGACTCCTGGCAGACCTTGTGGGAACCTTGGGTATGACCCAGCTGACGGGGCTGCGTATCGTCAATCGCTACGATATTGCAGGACTGTCCGATGAGGACTACGAAGCTGCTAAACGGGTTGTCCTGTCTGAGCCGCCGGTAGACAAGGTTCATGACGAGACGCTGGAAATCCCAGAAGGCGTGAAGAGCTTTGCCATTGAACTCCTGCCTGGCCAGTATGACCAGCGGGAAGACTTTGCAGCTCAGTGTGTACAGCTCATCAGTCAGGGCAAACGGCCGGCAGTTGCCGCTGCAAAAGTCATTCTTTTGGAAGGCAATCTGACTGATGCTGATCTTGAAAAGATTAAAACGTACACCATCAACCCTGTAGAAGCCCAGGAAGCCTCCGCACAAAAGCCTGACAGTCTGGAAATGAGCTGGGAAGCTCCGAAACCAGTTGCCATCATCAAGGGCTTCACACACTTTTCCAGGGAAGAACTCCATCAGTTCCTTAGCGAACAGGAACTGGCAATGAGTGAAGCGGATCTGGCCTTTATCCAGGAATATTTCCAGAAAGAAGGCAGGGATCCTTCCATTACTGAAATCAAGGTCCTTGACACGTACTGGTCTGATCATTGCCGCCACACCACTTTTGAAACCAACCTTGAGAAGATTAATATTGAGGAGAGCATCTATACCGAACCTATCCAGCAGGCCTTGGAACGCTATCTGAAGGATCGGGAATTTGTCTATGGCAAGGATACAAAGCGGCCTGTTACGCTGATGGATATGGCTTGTCTTGCAACCAAGAAGATGAAAAAAGAAGGCCATCTGCCTGATCTGGATGCCTCTGAGGAAATCAATGCCTGCAGCATTATTGTCCCTATTACGGTAGATGGAAACGAAGAAGAATGGCTCGTTATGTTTAAGAACGAGACCCATAACCACCCCACGGAGATCGAGCCTTTTGGCGGTGCTGCAACCTGTCTTGGCGGCGCCATCCGTGATCCATTGAGCGGCCGCAGCTATGTTTATCAAGCCATGCGTGTCACGGGCTCGGGGGATCCCCGTACGCCTTATGATAAGACCCTTGTTGGGAAACTGCCCCAGCGTAAGATTACCCAGGGGGCCGCTGCGGGCTATAGTTCCTATGGCAACCAGATTGGCCTTGCGACAGGTCTTGTCGAAGAATATTATCACGATCGTTTTGTGGCCAAGCGGATGGAAGTCGGCGCCGTGATTGGTGCAGCGCCTCGTGATGCCGTCGTCCGTGAACGCCCCAGTGATGGTGACCTTGTAGTCCTTCTTGGGGGCCGTACGGGACGTGATGGGATGGGTGGCGCAACGGGTGCGTCCAAGGAACATACGACCAAGTCCCTCAGTGAATGCGGGGCGGAGGTCCAGAAGGGCAATCCTCCTAACGAACGCAAGATCCAGCGCCTTTTCCGCAATCCTGAAGTGACCCGTCTCATCAAGCGCTGCAACGACTTTGGCGCAGGCGGTGTCTCCGTAGCGATTGGGGAACTTGCTCCGGGGCTTGTTATCAATCTGGACAAGGTTCCTAAGAAATATGAAGGCCTTGATGGTACTGAACTTGCCATCAGTGAATCTCAGGAACGTATGGCAGTTGTCATTGCTGCCAAGGACTTAAAGGCATTCCTGGATGCCGCTGATGAAGAGAACCTGGAAGCAACGGTTGTTGCCGAGGTGTCTAAGGATCCACGCCTTGTCATGTATTGGCGCGGGGAAAAGATTGTTGATCTTTCTCGTGCCTTCCTTGATACAAATGGGATTCCCCAAAAGGCTGATGTTGAAGTGGAAGCGATTACGGCACCTTCTCCTTTCAATGAGATTCCCAAACAAGTTCAGGGCCTTTCGTCCATCAAAGACCGCTGGCTCCATAACCTGGACCGTCTGAATGTCTGCAGTCAGGAAGGGCTAGGGGAACGTTTTGATGGGACCATCGGACGAGGGACTGTCATCATGCCTTTCGGTGGTAAGCGTCAGCTGACCCAATCTGAAGGAATGGCGGCCCGGATTCCTGTTCTCGGCGGAAAAACGACGGCCGCCTCTGTCATGGCCGCTGGCTATAATCCAAACGTTGCCTGCTGGAGTCCTTATCATGGTGGGATGTACGCGGTCGTGGAATCTGTGTGCCGTGCAGCCGCTCTTGGCGCCGATCCCAGCAAATTGCGTCTTTCCATGCAGGAATATTTCCCGAAACTCCATGACAGCAAGCATTGGGGACAGCCGCTCAGCGCACTTTTAGGTGCGTACGAAGCCTGCTGCGAGTTAGGGCTTCCTGCCATTGGCGGTAAGGATTCCATGAGTGGGACCTTTATGGATCTTGAAGTTCCGCCTTCGCTCATCAGTTTTGCCGTAGGCGTCATGGATGGTCGGGATACGATTTCCAATGAATTCAAAAAAGCCGGCCATACGGTGGTATTCCTGCCTGCTGCCTGCGATGAACATGAAGTCATTGATTACGATGCCTTAAAGAAACTCCTTGCTTCCCTTCATAAGGGCATCCTGTCCAAGCGGGTCATCACGGCCGGTGTGGTCAAGGAAGGCGGTGTCGCTGCCGCGATTTCTGCCATGTGCCTTGGTAACGAACTGGGATTTTCCTTCGTCAAGCCTTTCCTTCATGAGGAATGTCTCTTTACCCTGCAGCCTGCTGGTTTCCTTGTGGAACTAGAAGACGGGGTGGACGCAGAAGAAGTCTTTGCAGGGACGGATCTTCTCGTTCTGGGGACCTTGACCGATGAGGGCAAAGTGGTTGTAAACGATACGGAAATCAGTCTTGCTGAAATTGAAGCCGCCTATACGGGGACCTTGGATAAAATTTTCCCCATGAAGGCACCGCAGAACGAGAAGAAGGATGTGCGGATGCCGTCTTATACCAATGACCTTCCGCTGACTGCTCCCTATAACGTTGCCAAACCGACGGTCTTCATTCCTGTTTTTCCTGGAATCAACTGCGAATATGATACGGCGGCCGCCTTTGAAGCTGCTGGTGCCAAGACGGATATCTTCGTGATCCGCAACCTGACGCCTGAAGCCATCAAGGAGTCGGTTGAAGAAATGGCAAAGCGCATGAAACAAGCGCAGATTATGGCCCTTCCTGGTGGCTTCTCCGCTGGCGATGAACCGGATGGTTCCGGTAAGTTCATGGCTACCATGTTCCGTAACCCAACCCTTACGGAAGCCGTGGAAGATCTTCTGACGAATCGGGATGGTCTGATCCTTGGCATCTGCAATGGGTTCCAAGCCCTGATCAAGCTGGGCCTTGTACCATACGGCCATATCGTACCGCTGAAGGATGATTCCCCAACGCTGACGTTCAATACCATTGGCCGTCACATTTCCCGTATGATCGATACAAAAGTGGTCTCCAATAAATCCCCGTGGCTCAGTCTCTGCGAACCGGGTGATATCCATACCATTGCAATCTCCCACGGTGAAGGCCGTTTCGTAGCGACGGAGGAGGAAATCAAGCGCCTCTTTGCTAATGGACAGATTGGCACCCAATATGTTGACCTTGCCGGCAATCCGACCATGGAAAGCCCGTACAACCCGAACGGTTCCTTCTATGCCGTCGAGTCCGTTACCAGCCCCGATGGCCGCGTCCTTGGCAAGATGGGCCATTCCGAACGCTACACTGATGGCCTCATGAAGAACATCCCGGGCAACAAGCTTCAGCCAATCTTCCTGTCCGGCGTGCAGTACTTCAAATAAGCTGTTCAGGTATTTATCTGGACCTAGGATCCACCTCCTTGGGGGGTGGGTCCTTTTTATGTGCCGAAAGGGGAGGCTATGGCTTTTTTCATCAATTTCTACTATAATGCAGGGTGATACAGTTGTTAGATGCAGAAACCATCTTTGCTGATTTTGTTCCCTGAATGGAGGTTAACCAATATGCAGTTTTCCCTGAATGATAAGGTCCATGGTTTTCGCGTGGACCGGATCACCGAGCTTTCTGATATCAAGGCAGTGGGGTATGAAATGACCCACGAAAAAAGTGGGGCCCGTCTTTTTTATGTGGCTTCCGATGATGACAACAAAGTTTTTACCATTGGCTTTCGGACGCCCAGTCGGGATGATACCGGTGTGGCCCATATAACGGAACATTCCGTACTTTGCGGATCCCGCAAATATCCGGTCAAGGAACCCTTTGTCGAACTTGTGAAAGGGTCCCTCAATACGTTCCTCAATGCGATGACTTATTCCGATAAAACAGTCTATCCTGTTGCAAGCCGCAATGATAAGGATTTCAGGAATCTTGTTGATGTTTATTTGGATGCCGTCTTTTATCCAAATACCTATAAAAACCCCTTCACGCTCCGCCAGGAAGGTTGGCACTATGAGCTTGATAATGCGGGCCAACTTGTCTATAACGGCGTCGTCTATAATGAAATGAAAGGGGTCTATTCTTCCCCTGATGCCATCGAAGAAAATGAGATGAACAAAGCTCTTTTCCCGAATACGCCGTATCGGTTTGAATCGGGTGGTTATCCAGAGGCCATTCCATCCTTGACGCAGGAAATGTTCCTTGATTTCCATAAGACGTATTACAGTCCCCAGAATAGTTTCATCTATCTTTATGGCAATATGGATATTGATGATTATTTGTCTTACCTCGACGAAGCGTACCTGAATCATTTTGAAAAAGATCCGGATTTTTCCGTCAAGATTCCTCTGCAGGCATCCTTTGACCGGACGAAAGAGGTGACCGCCTACTATCCGGTAGCACCGGGAGCGGACGTGGATCACAAGACTTATCTTTCCCTCAATATTGCTACGGGATCAAGCCTTGACCAGAAGCAGACCATGGCCCTCAAGGTCCTTACAAAGGTCCTTTTTGAAGGCGATAACGCCCCCCTGCGTCTTGCCCTCCTGCGGGCAGGACTCGGCAGCGATGTGTCAGGCAGCCTCAACGCTTCCCAGCTTCAGCCCGTTCTTTCCATCCGCGTCAGCGGCAGTGAGGAAACTGAAAAAGACCGCTTCATCAAGGTCCTTTACAGCACGCTCCAGGAGCTTTCCCGCAAGGGCGTTCCGCAGGAACTTCTGGAAGCGGAACTCAGCAGTGAAGAATTCAAGATGCGCGAAGCTGATTTCAATGTCTACCCGAAAGGACTCATCTATGGTCTTTCAACCATGGAAACCTGGCTTTATGGCGGGGACCCGACGACGTGTCTGAAGTTTACGGAAACCTTGGACTTCCTGCGCAGCAAAATCGGCACACGTTATTATGAGTCCCTCATTGAAACGTTCCTTCTTGACAATACGCATAAGGTGCTCCTTACGCTTAAGCCGGAGCCGGGGAAGGAAGAAAAGGACGGCGCCCTCTTCCGCAAAAAGATGCAGGCCATCAAAGAAGGCCTCACACAGGATGAGATTGATGAAATCAAGGCCATCGCCGATGAACTCCATGCCCGCCAGGCGGCAGAAGATTCACCGGAGGCTCTGGAAACCATTCCTCTGTTAAAGCGCGATGATATCGAGCGAACGGTTTCCTTTGAAACGCCTGTGGTCACGGAAAAGGGGAGCCATACCCTGCTTTACCGCCCTGCCTTTACGAACCAGATCGTTTATTATGATTGGTGCTTTGATATGACAGGCGTACCGGAAGACCTTCTCACAAGCGCATATTTGCTTTCTGACATCCTCGGAAAGGTCAATACAAATAAATTCACCTATGAAGAATTAAATACGTTTACAGACCAATATATCGGGGGACTTTCCTTTGCCATCCAACCTTATACATCCTACCGGGACATGAATGACTACAGGAACTATTTCAAGGTAACGGCCAAAGTACTGGAACACAACGAGGACCGGCTCTTTGAGCTTCTTGAAGCCTTGGCATTGACCAGCCATGTGGGGGACAAGGCTCGCCTCAAGGAAATCGTGGAAGAAGTCAAAGCGGGGTGGGATGCCTTATTTTTCTCCCGCGGCATGACCGTTACCACCATTCGTCTTTCCAGTTATTTCTCCGCTTCCGGCCGCTCCAGCGAGCATGATCAGCTGACCTACTACCAGTTCCTCCAGGATCTGTGCGCTCATTTTGAGGAAAAGGCGGACCGCGTCATTGAGAACCTGAAGACCTTGCTGTCCGCTTTCTTCCATAAGGATCGTCTTATTATGAGCCTTTGCTGTGACGAAAGACACCGGGAAACGGCAGAAAAGAAGATGGAATTCTTTGTCAATCAGCTGCCCCATTCTTCCTTTGCCGGAAAAGCGGTGCCGGAGTTTGCCGCACCGGGCCTTAATGAAGGCATTACGACAAGCGGCAAGGTTCAGTATGTCCTTGCCGGCGGCAATTTCCGCGCTCATGGTCATGACTATACTGGTGCCATGAAGGTCCTTGAAACCATCCTACGCTATGGCTATCTCTGGACCAAGATCCGTGTTCAGGGCGGCGCTTATGGGGCTGGAGCCCGCTTTGATCCGAACGGGCTGTTCTATCTGTCCAGTTACCGCGATCCACAGCTCATGAAGACACTCAGCACCTATGAAGGACTGCCTGAGTATCTGGAACATTTTGAAGCTTCGGAACGGGAAATGACCAAGTATGTCATTGGGACCATCAGTCTCCTAGATACGCCGCTGACAAACGCCATGCGGCTTGAAAAGGCCATTACGACCTATCTGCGCGGCCTGCCCAAAGAACTTGCCCAGACTTATCGCGATGAGGTCATTGATTGCTCAGTGGAAGATATCAGGGCCCTGGCGCCTGTTGTGCAGGATGTTCTTTCTGATGGATATCGCTGCGTTGTAGGCAGTAAGGACGCCATCGAAGAGAATAAAGACGCCTTTAAGAAGATATTCAAAGCCTAAGAAGGAAATCCGATAAGGACTGCTCACCCATATGGCGGCAGTCCTTTTTTCCTAAGGAGGAAAAAAGGATGATGCATGATCATCAAGTACTTATTCCAGCGGCCTTTGTCAGCAGGCCCAATCGATTTGTGGCAAAGGCGGCCATCGGGGATACGGTTGTCACTTGCCATATGCCTAATCCGGGTCGCATGTGGGAACTCCTTTATGAGGGGACGCGGCTCTACCTCCGAAAAGCCAAGGATCCAGCGCGCAAAACGCCCTATGATGTTGTCGGGATCGAACGGGAAGGGATTCCCATCCTACTTGACACGCAGTATAACAATGACGTGGCAGAGTACCTCATTCAGAATCACTTGCTTCCTTTCTGGGAGTCCTGCAGCGTCGTAAGGCGGGAAGTTACGGTGGGGGACAGCCGGTTCGACCTGCTTCTTGAGCAGGAGGGACAGCCCTTTTACGTAGAAGTCAAATCCTGCACCTTATTCGGCCGTAGGGGTGCTATGTTCCCTGATGCGGTAACAGAACGAGGCCGCAAACATATCGAGGAACTTGCCGCTATGCATGATAAGGGCATCAGGACGGGGCTTCTCATCCTTGCCCATTGGAACCGGGCTGAATGGTTCCTTCCTGATTACCATACAGACCCTGCTTTTGCCGAGGCTTTTCGACGCTGCGCGCCCCGTCTTGATTGGAAGGCCTTTTCCCTTTCTTGGGATGAGACCTTTACTTATCCTGAACCGGGAAAACTCCTTTCTTACCCAGAGACGCTCCTCATAGAGGAAAACAAGGATGCTGGGGACTATTTTCTTGTTCTGGAACTTGCCGAAGATCGAGACATTACCGTAGGCAGTTTGGGGAGGATCCATTTTCCCAAGGGTTTTTATGTCTATGTCGGATCTGCGAAAAAGAACCTCATGAAACGGCTGGAACGGCATAAACGGAAGCGCAAAGGGATGCACTGGCATATTGATTATTTTCGTAACGAAGCTCAGGTCCTTGCTGCCCTTCCCGTAAGGACCCAGGCGGATTTAGAACATCTCATGGCGCGGGATCTGATAAAGGCCGCGGATTGGTCCATTCCTCATTTTGGGGCGACGGACTGCACAGAAGATGGGTCCCATCTTTTTGGGTTTAGGAGAAACCCGCTTCATGAAAAAGTCTTTATGGATATCGTCGAAGGGTTCCGCATGAACCGTCTCGATGGCCGGGTACTAAAAGAAAAGGGGTAAAGAAAAGGACCCATCCTGTGATGAGAAACAGGGTGGGTCCATGTTTTATTTGACTTTTTTTACGAGCTCCGGAAAGGGGGAAAGGACGCGTTTAAGGATGCCGTTCATATATGCGATGGCAATCCCGTAATTGGTCATGGGAATGCCTGCGCTTCCTGCAAGATGCTGTCTATAGGAAACTTCCCGTGAATTCAGCATGCAGGCCCCGCAGTGGACAATCAGTGAATAGGAAGAAAGGTCATCAGGAAAACCCTTGCCGCTTGTAAAGAAAAATTCCGGTGTTGTTCCGGAAAAGCGGCAAATCCATCCAGGCATCTTCACGGTACCGATATCATTGCACTGACGGTGATGGGTGCAGCCTTCGGAAATAAGAATATGATCGCCCTCTTGCAAACATTTTAGCTTATTGGCGCCCTCAATAAAGGCTTCCAATTCTCCTTTATAGCGGGCAAAGAGAATGGAAAAACTGGTGAGGGGCACGTCTTCCGGCACCATGTCCTTCACGGTAGAAAAGGCTTGGGAGTCCGTAATGACAAGGCGAATGCTGTCATGAAAGGCCTTGACGGTGGAAGGCAGCTCGTTTGGTTGGACGGCGATGGCCCTTCCGTGGAAATCGAGGATTTCCCGGATAGTCTGCTGCTGAGGCAGGATCAGCCGCGCTTTAGGTGCTGACTCATCAATGGGAACGACGAGAACAACCAAGTCACCGGGTGCCAAAAGATCTCCTAGCAGAGGGCGCTGTACCTTAATGTGTGGATTCATCTGGGACAGGCGTTCCTTAAGTTCCGTAATGCCCGTAAGGGTCCGGGCACTGACCAAAAGAAGATGGTCTTTTTCTTCTTGAGGAAGGAGGGGCGCGCTGTTTTTATCGATTTTATTGATAATGAGCAGGTAGGGGACCTTCCGTTCCTTGATTTCTTTGAGTAAGTGCCGATCGGCTTCTGACAGGCCCAGGGCTGCATCGACAACAAGGAGGGCAATATCCGTGCTGCGCAGGACAAAGCGTGCTTTTTCGACGCGCTTTTCACCGAGGGTGCCTTCATCATCAAGGCCGGGTGTATCCGTTATCAGTACGGGGCCAAGAGGAAGGATTTCCATGGCCTTGGAGACGGGGTCCGTCGTCGTACCCTTAAAGTCAGAGACAATGGCGAGGTCCTGCCCGGTCAGGGCATTGATCAGGGAAGATTTCCCTGCATTGCGGCAGCCAAAAAGTCCAATGTGGACGCGTTCAGCCGCTGGGGTTTCATTAAGCGAAGAGGCCATAGCAAGCTCCTTTCTGGGGTGGGAACCCATCCCTCTAAAATTTTGACTTCTATACTATACCGCATCTTCCAGTTTCCGTCGATGGGGTTTTTCCCAAAAGGGTGAAAATTGGCGCTGAAAGGGGAAAAAAGTGGTCTAACCCGTCATCATCCCAAGGTTTATCCTTCAACATTTTGCAAAAAATTTTCAATTTAGATTGGACATTCTTATCCATTCGTGGTATCTTCATAGCATTGTAAGACAGAATTTGCAGCCTATTTGCAGTAGGAGTTGAATCCATCGTGGAAGTCTATTATATGGCAGCCATGGCCCATCTTTTGGGTTCCCGCGCCGCCCTTTTGGGACCTCGCCTTGCGGCCTATTTTGGGTCGGCAGAGGAAGCCTTTGGGGCTTCCTTCGAACAGATGCTGGCGTCGGGCATCCTTACAGAAAAAGGGGTCCAGCACTACCGAAAATGGTATGACCCGGACCTTCCTCAAAAGATAGCCGCTTACTGTGAGGGCGCCCAGATTTCGCTTCTCGGAATCCAAGAAAGTGCGTATCCTGCTTCACTTAAGGAGATTGCAGCTCCGCCTTGGGTCCTGTACGTCAAAGGTAAGCTGCCGAACCTAATGGCCTGCCTTGCAGTTGTTGGGTCACGTAAAGCCACAGGTTACGGTCTATCTATAGCGGAACGCTTTTCCCGCGTCCTTGCGTCAGAGAAGCTAACCATCGTGAGCGGAGGTGCCTATGGCATCGATGCGGCAGCCCATGAGGGAGCTCTTCTTGGCGGAGGAAAGACGATTGCCGTTTTGGGCTCCGGCCTGGCGCGGCCTTATCCAGCTCGGCACAAAGCGCTTTTTGAACGAATTTCCGAAACCGGTGCTGTCATCTCTGAATTTTCCCCTTTTACGCCGCCTATGGCCTATCAGTTTCCCATGCGCAACCGCATCATCGTCGGGCTTTCTTCCGGGGTGCTTGTTGTAGAGGCCGCACTAAAAAGCGGTGCCATGATTACGGCCCACCTCGCAGCAGATGAAAACCGTGATGTCTACGCTGTGCCAGGCCCTATTGAGTCTCCCACAAGCAAAGGGACCCACGCCCTCATCAAGGAAGGCGCCCATCTTGTTGATGATCCTCAGGATCTTTTGGATATCTATTTTCCTGAGGCCTTTCCCAAGGGAGCCCAAGCGGTGGAACTTTCTTTATTTGAAGCTTTTCCCGTTCCCGACAGGGAAAAAGCAGAAGCCCTTTATGATTTTATCAAGGGAGGAAATGGCAAACAGATGGAAGAAATCATGGCCCACTTCCCTTGGCCGCTTTCTTTTGTCAGTATGCTTCTCCTGCGTATGGAGGTTGCCGGCATGATCCGTAAGAGCGCGGGCAATCGATATTTAGTTCGCTAAAAAGGAGTCAGATGTTTTATGGCTAATCTTGTCATTGTAGAATCACCAACAAAATCAAAAACTATCGGTCGTTTCTTGGGAAAGAACTATACCGTCAAAGCCTCCATGGGGCACTTGCGGGATCTTCCCAAGAGCCAGTTCGGGGTGGACGTGGATCATGATTTTGAGCCTAAGTACATCAACATCCGTGGAAAAGGGGACCTCATCAAAGAACTGAAGACCCTTGCCAAAAAAGCGGACAAGATTTATCTTGCAACGGACCCTGACCGCGAAGGGGAGGCCATTGCTTGGCATCTGGGCTATCTATTAGGCGTCGATCCAGAAAGTAACTGCCGGATTTCTTTCCATGAAATCACGCCGCACGCGGTCAAAGAAGCTATCAAGCATCCGTCTGCCATTGATATGGATAAGGTCGACGCGCAGCAGACGCGTCGTATCCTCGATCGTATCGTCGGTTATAAGCTATCGCCCCTATTGTGGCGCAAGATTGCTAAAGGTCTATCGGCAGGCCGTGTCCAGTCAGTCGCAGTCAAGATCATTTGCGACCGGCAAAAGGAAATCGATGCCTTTGAACCGCAGGAATATTGGACGAGTTCCGTAACCCTGACGGAAGATAAGCCAAGCCAGAAATTTACGGCAGAAGTGACTAAAAAAGAGGGCAAAAAACTTGTTATCCATAACGAAGAGGAAGCCCGGATCGTGACCAAGGAACTGCTGAACCAGCCCTATGCTGTTGTTTCTTCGACTGTAAAAGATCGGATCCGCCGCCCTGTAGCCCCCTTTACAACAAGTTCCCTTCAGCAGGAAGCGGTCAAACGGCTTAATTTTACAACGAAAAAGACCATGATGCTGGCCCAGCAGCTTTATGAAGGCATTACTCTTGAAAAAAGGACCCCTGTCGGCCTCATTACCTATATGCGCACGGACTCCGTCCATCTGGCCAGCGTTGCTGTCACGGAAATCCGCGATTATATCAGCAGCGCCTATGGTGATGCCTACCTGCCGAAAAAGGCAACTGTGTACAGCAGCCGGAAGAACGCCCAGGAGGCCCATGAAGCCATCCGTCCGACCTCGGTCATGCGTACCCCCGATGAGGTTGCACCTTATCTTGAACGGGACCAGCTGCGGCTTTACCGCCTGATTTGGGAACGGACCGTTTCCTGCCAAATGGCACCAAGCGTCAGTGAGGTCACGACCCTAACCATCAGCGGCGGTCCTTACGAACTGCGCGCTTCTGGTTCTGTTGTCAAATTTGACGGGTTCCTGACCTTGATGGATAAAAAGGAACTTGCTGGGGAAAAGACGAAGAAGGTTCCCCATCTCAAGGAAGGTACACCCCTCACACTTCTTTCCGTTGATGACGCCATCCAGCATTTTACGGAACCGCCAGCCTATTTCACGGAAGCGACTTTGGTCAAGGAACTGGAAGAAAAGGGGATTGGACGGCCAAGTACTTATGCCACTATTATCCAAACCATTCTTTCCCGCGGTTATGTGGCAAAGGAAGCAAAAAAAGTCATGCCGACAGAACTGGGGATGACGACCATCGATCTTTTGACCCAATATTTTCCTAACCTCATCGATGTTCCTTTTTCTGCCCATATGGAAAGTGAACTGGATGCCATCAGTGAACACAAGACCAAAAAGGAAACTGTCCTCAAGGAGTTCTATGGGCCCTTTGAAAAGGAACTGGAAATTGCCGACCGTGAGATTCCTGTAAAACCGCAGGAAGTTATTGTAAGTGATGTGAAATGCGAGAAATGCGGACGTATGATGGTCGTAAAAACAGGGCGTCATGGGAAGTTCCTTGCCTGCCCAGGATTTCCGGAATGCCGCAATACGAAACCGTATTATGAAAAGATTGGCGTCGCCTGCCCGCTCTGCGGTCATGACCTGATTGTCAGAAAGACCAAGACTGGACGGACCTTTTATGGCTGTTCCCATTATCCGGAATGTCATTTTACAAGCTGGGACAAACCCATCAACGAAACATGTCCCCTTTGCGGTCATATCATGCTGGAAGCGGTCCAGCGCGGTGGTAAGGTCGTACACCACTGCAGCAATCCTGAGTGTCCCAACAGCGGCACCAAAAAAAGCGGGCCAAAAAAAGTCAGTGCCAAGGCCGCTTCTGTAAAAACAGAAGGAAGTACCGAAAAAACGGTGAAAAAAGCGGCTGCCAAAAAAACCACGGCAAAAAAGACTGCTGTTAGGAAAACCGCGGCGGCTAAAACGATAGGAACCAAGAAAACGGCTGCGGCAAACAAGATAGCTTCTGCCAAGAAATCCGCTTCCACTAAAAAGACTGCCGTGAAGAAAATGGGAAAGGAATGAAAGAAACTATGACTGTTCATGTGATCGGTGCGGGCCTTGCAGGCAGTGAGGCCACTTGGCAGCTTGTATCGCGGGGAATTCCTGTCAGACTGCACGAAATGCGCCCCCAAAAATCAGATCCAGCCCACCATACCGCGTATTACAGTGAGCTTGTTTGCAGCAATTCCCTACGGGCCGATAACATTGAAAATGCCGTTGGCCTATTAAAGGAGGAAATGCGGCGATTGGACTCCCTCATCATGGCCCAAGCTGATGCGCACAGGGTCCCTGCTGGCGGCGCCTTGGCTGTCGACCGTATGGGCTTTGCCCAAGCCGTAACGGAAGCCATCAGGAACCATCCGCTGGTGACTGTCATTGAAGAGGAGACTGTCGACCTTTCCTTTCCGGAAGAAGATTATGTCATTGTGGCGACTGGCCCTCTTACGAGTGAGACTTTATCTGGCGCAATCCAGGATCTTGTCTCTCAGGATTACTTCCACTTCTTTGACGCGGCTGCTCCTATTGTGACCCTGGAATCAATCAACAAGGAAATTGCCTATAAGGCATCCCGTTATGGAAAAGGGGAGGCAGCCTATTACAACTGTCCCTTGACCAAAGAGGAATACATGCGGTTCTGGGAGGCCCTGTGCACCGCTGAAGTGGCCGATGTGAAGGACTTTGAACATGGAATGGTCTTTGAAGGCTGCATGCCGATTGAAGAAATGGCTGTTCGCGGTGAAGATACCATGCGGTTTGGTCCCTTGAAACCGGTTGGACTGCCCGATCCCCGAACGGGGGAAGATCCCTATGCCGTTGTCCAGCTCCGTCAGGATAATGGGGCAGGGAGCCTTTTTAACATTGTTGGCTTCCAAACGCATTTGCGCTGGCCTGAGCAAAAACGGGTCTTCCGGATGATTCCCGGTCTTGAAGAGGCAGAATTTGTTCGCTATGGTGTGATGCATAAAAATTCCTACCTCAATTCGCCGCTTCTCCTCGATGCCGATTACAGCCTGCGGAGTCACCCTCATCTTTATTTTGCCGGTCAGATGACGGGAGTGGAAGGGTATGTGGAATCGGCGGCCTCCGGTCTTGCCGCAGGAATCTACCTTTCCCGGGCTCTTTCTGGAAAGGAAAAACTTCTTTTCCCCAAGGAAACCGCCATTGGCGCCCTGTCTCACTACATCAGCAATCCCGAAGTCAAGCATTTTCAGCCCATGAATATTAATTTTGGACTCATTGCCCCGTGGGATGGTCCGCGTATCCGTGGTAAAAAGGAGAAGAATCACGCCATTGCGATGCGGGCATTGGATATTTTGGAAAATTATAAAAATTTGTTGCACAATTAACTTATATGTGCTAGTATGAATTATCAGGATTTTACCTACAATTTCATGAATGGGGGAGGTGCTTGCCATGAATGATGTACTGGACCCAATGGCAGAGCGTTTTCTTCGTTATTTGCGTGTGGAACGCAATGATTCCCCCAATACGATCCTGAACTACAAAGATGACCTGTCTGCTTTTTCAGCGTTTTTGTCAGGCCGGGGAAAAGCCACTTGGCTTGAGGTATCCCTTCTTGATATCCGTTCGTATCTTGCTAAACTTCATCGGGAGGAAAAAGCGAGACGGACCATTGCCCGTCGTATTTCTTCCCTGCGGTCCTTTTATCGGTACCTGATGCGGGAAGGCCTTACGGACAAGAATCCTTTTACTAAGGTCAAGACCCCAAAACTCGAAAAAAAGCTGCCTGTTTTTTTAGAAGAGTTCGAAATGAATCATCTCTTGGAACTGCCTGATCTTTCTACGGAACTAGGTCAGCGGGACCGGGCACTTCTGGAATTCCTTTACTCAACAGGCTGCCGTGTGTCAGAACTTGTGGGACTGACTTTGACCCGTGTGGACCTATCCAATCGCTATGCCCTTCTTTTGGGGAAAGGCCGCAAGGAACGGATTGTTCCTTTAGGTCATCCTTGTGTTAGGGCCATGAACGATTATTTGACGGGAGCCCGGCGCACACTTATGGAAAAGTATGAAGTACCGTCCCATGACTTCATCTTTGTCAATCATCGGGGTACGCCCCTTACAGCGCGCAGTGTGAGACGTATCCTTGATCGCTATGTGGAGATGGCGTCCATCCAAAAACACGTCAGCCCCCATACGATCCGGCATACTTTTGCCACACATCTACTCGATCACGGAGCGGATCTGCGCTCCGTTCAAGAACTGCTTGGGCACGCAAGTTTATCAACAACGCAGATTTACACGCATGTCACGGCAGACCGAATTGCATCGGTGTATAAGAAACATCATCCAAGAGCGTAATGGGAGGAGACAGCATGCTGGCATTATTAGAAAAGACAAGAATGATCAACAAGCTTCTGCAGAATACGGAAGTCATCAGCTACAAAAAGATGGCCGAAGTCCTCAAGGACGTCATCAAGGCCAATATCTACATTGTTTCCAGTGAAGGTGAACTGCTTGGCTATTCAATCCTTGATGGATTTGAATGTGAACTTATGATCAAGAAGGTCCTTGATGTTGGCCGGTTCCCTGAAAACTATGTAAAATGGCTGGAACAGATCCGTGAGACCTCTTCCAACTACCGACTGGTCAAGAATATGTGTGCTTTCAGCGATGATACGAAATGTCTTTTTGAAAGCAAATATACAACGGTTGTCCCCATCTTTGGGAATGGTGTCCGTCTGGGGACGCTGATTCTCGGAAAATTCAAGAAGGAATTCATTGATTCCGATTTGCTCCTGTCAGAATATGCAGCCACTGTAATCGGCATGCAGCTGCTCCATGACAAGGCTGTACACATTGAGGAAGCCTCTCGTAAGAAGGCCATGGTCCAGATTGCTTTCTCGAATCTATCCTACAGTGAACTGGAAGCCATCTCTGAAATCCTGAAGGCTCTGCCGGGGGATGAAGGTCTTCTGGTGGCCAGTAAGATTGCCGACCAGGCGGGTATTACGCGCAGCGTCATCGTGAATGCCCTGCGTAAGTTTGAAAGCGCAGGCGTCCTCGAGACCGAATCCCTGGGGATGAAAGGGACCTACGTCCGTATCCTCAACGAATACCTGCGGGATGGTCTTAAAGAACATCGAAAATAATTTGGATCAAGGGTGCTGGTCTAGTCGGCACCCTTGATTTGTATCTTGAAAGGCAGCAGACAGTTTTGCGTCACGCTTCCTTATGTTGTTTCAGAAAGGAATATCATCATGCTTTCCCTTGATGCAACCATTATCTACCGCATTCCGGCCCTCCTCATGGCCCTTACGGTTCACGAATATGCCCATGGTGCCATGAGCACGCATTTGGGTGACCCAACCCCTGGCGCACAGGGGCGCCTCACGATGAATCCTTTGGCCCACTTGGATATCATCGGGACCTTGGTCCTGCTCCTTGTCGGCTTTGGCTGGGCAAAACCGGTCGTGGTCGATTCCCGGTATTACCGGAACCCGCGACGTGACATGATGAAGGTGGCCCTTGCCGGACCCGTAGCCAATTTATTTCTTTGTTTCCTGGCAATTTTATTGGATGGACTTTTCCTGCGTTATTTTGCCTCCCGAACATTTTACAGTGTCCATTTTTTCCTGCAGTGGCTTAGCCTGTACAATGTTTGGTTTGCCTTCTTTAATTTGGTGCCCATCCCACCTTTGGATGGATTCAAGGTCCTGAGCTATTTCTTATCGCCCAGTGTGCAATATCGCTATGCCAATCTTGTTGGGCCTTATTCTAACCTTATCTTGATTGTCCTGTGTTTTACAGGTATAATTGGAATCATCATCAGTCCTCTTGCAACGCTTTATCTTCGTTTGGCCAGTGAGGTCAGCTATCTTCTGCTGATACCCTTTGCCTTTTTCCTGCCATAAGGGAAGGCGGCTTTGCGTTACGGGGGACAGCTTGTGAGGGATTGCGTTTTATGTCGGAAACCTTGACCGTCAAACTGCCTGATTTTGAAGGACCGCTGGACCTGCTTGTCCATCTCATAGAAAAAGATAAAGTCGACATCTATGATATTCCCATCGTATCCATTACGCAGCAGTATATCGCCTACATCAATGAAATGCAGGTTTATGACCTTGATATGGCAAGTGAGTTTCTCCTCATTGCAGCGATGCTGCTCCAAATCAAATCCCGTATGCTCC
This sequence comes from uncultured Acidaminococcus sp., assembly GCA_900538365.1. GTDB lineage: Bacteria > Bacillota > Negativicutes > Acidaminococcales > Acidaminococcaceae > Acidaminococcus. The sequence goes on from UPXT01000003.1 coordinate 39,144, forward strand.
TGCCAAAGGATGATGCAGAGGAGGAAGAGGAGAACGATCCACGGAACATGCTCGTGGAAATGCTTGTCCTCTACCAAAAGTTCAAGAAAAGGGCTGGACTCCTTAGGGAATGCCTTATGGAATCCCGCCTTTTTGCTGTTCGCGCGCCTATGAAGCTGGATACAGGGACCCGAAAGATCAAGTCCTACACCATGGCCGATCTGCTGCGCACCCTGATTAACATGATTCCTGCTCCGGATGAGCGTCCGGCCGTTATTCCGCGACAGGAGTTCCATGTCCAGGACAAGATGGAAGAAGTCCTCCAGCTGTTGAGAAAAAAGCAAAATAATAACCAGAAGCTGGCTTTTACGGACTTTATCCATTCAAGACATAATCGGAGTGAAACCATTGCAGCCTTTTTGGCTTTATTGGAACTGCTGCGCCTAAAGCAGATTTCCATTCAGCAGGAGGGCGCTTTTTCTCCCATTTATATTACAGAACGAAAGGAGACCGCTCATGGCGATATCGAAACTGGGACAGCTTGAAGCCCTGCTTTTCGCCGCTGGTGATCCTCTATCCCTTGACCGGATAGCCAGTGCGCTCCATCTTTCACTGGAAGAAGCTGATGACCTGTTGAGCCTGCTTTCAAAGTCCTATCAGGAGGAAGATCGGGGCCTTACCCTAAGGCGGGTCGCCGGGGGTGTGCAGGCGGTCACCAAAAAAGAGGCCATAGGTGTGATTCGAGATCTTTATGAAAAGCAGGAACAGAAGATTTCGAATGCGGCCATGGAAACCCTCGCCATTGTGGCCTATAAACAGCCAGTTACAAAAAGTGAGATAGAAGCCATTCGTGGGGTCAAGGTCGATGGGGTCGTAAGTACCTTAACGGAAATGGAACTCATTATGGAAGTTGGCCGCAAGGAAGTCATGGGGCGGCCTATTTTATATGGCACGACAGAAAAGTTTCTTGTGACCTTTGGCCTTGAATCCCTCTCCGCGTTGCCAGAGCTGCCCGAAGAACTTCTGGACGGAGCCTTTGAAGGGCAGGAGACTGCTGACATAGGAAGAGATAAAGAATCAGTGCATGAGGAAGGAGTACCCAGTCTGGAAGGGACGGGGCATGAATAAATGACGGAAGTACAAGTGGAACGGCTGCAGAAGGTGATGGCAGCCTCTGGCGTTGCAAGCCGCCGGGAATGTGAAAAGATCATCCTGCAAGGACGGGTATCCGTAAATGGTAGCCCCGTATTGGAACTGGGGACAAGGGTTTCTCCTACGGACAGGATCCTCATTGACGGGCGTCCCTTGCGTAAGGAAAGGCACCGTTATTTTCTGCTCAATAAACCGCCTGCTGTCATGACAACCATGAAGGACCCGAGAGGCCGCAGGACGGTTGCCGAACTGATGGAAAAAGAGCGTGAACGCATCTATCCCGTGGGCCGTTTAGATTTTATGACGGAGGGCCTTCTCATCATGACGAATGATGGAGCTTTGGCCCAGGGGATGACCCATCCCAGTTATCATATCAATAAGACCTATGAAGTCGTTGTAGACGGGCACGTTGAAGAAGAAAAGCTGGACCGGCTGAGGGCGGGAATCCGTCTGCGTGATGGGATGACAGCCCCTGCCCTCGTTGAAGTCAAGCGCTATGATTCCCGGCATGATCAGTCAATTTTTGAAGTGACCATTCACGAAGGACGCAACCGCCAAGTACGGCGTATGTGCGAAGCCATTGGCTATCCTGTGAGGAAGCTCAAACGGACCCAGGTCGCATTCCTTTCCTTGCAGGGTGTCAAAAAAGGGGCCTATCGTGAATTGACAGAAGAAGAAGTCCTGCATTTGAAGAAACTGGTGATGCATCATGAATAAGGTCATTGTCATTGGCGGCGGGGCAGCGGGTCTTTTAGCCGCAATCTCCGCAGCCCAGATGGGAGCCGACGTGACCATCCTGGAGCGGATGGAAAGGGCTGGACGAAAGCTCATGATCACGGGAAAGGGACGCTGCAACATCACCAATCACTGCACGATGGATGAGATGATTGCCCATATCCCTGGTAATGGCAAGTTTCTTTTCGGTGCCTTTCATCGCTTTACCAATGAAGATATGATTGCCCTTTTGGAAAGCCATGGATTAAAGACCAAAGTGGAGCGGGGAGGCCGCGTCTTTCCCCAAAGCGATAAAGCCGCCGATGTGGTCCGGACCCTGGAAGGAATCCTTTATGGGCTGGGCGGAAAAATCCTCTTCCACCGCCGGATTACACGGCTGATCTGTCAAGACGGCAAGGTGAGGGCCGTCTATGATACGGATGGCCGTTCCTATGAAGCCGATGCTTTTATCCTTGCTGCAGGGGGCGCTTCCTATCCGCGGACCGGATCAACCGGTGACGGCTATGACCTTGCTCGGCAGGCCGGCCACACCATTATTGCGCCAAGTCCTGCGTTAGTTCCCCTAACTTGCGACCTCGGGGACATGAAGGCCCTTCAAGGTCTGTCCCTGCGCAATGTTGAAGCTTCCCTTTGGGACAAAGGAAAACAAGTGGGGAAGGAATTTGGCGAAATGCTCTTTACCCATTTTGGGGTCAGCGGACCCATTATTCTCACCCTTTCCCGAGACGCGGCGCGTTATTTCAAGTCCCATCCCCAAGGCTTTTTGGATCTTTCCATCGATTTCAAGCCTGCCCTTACCCGGGACCAGCTTGATGCACGGCTGCAGCGGGATTTTCAGAAATACAGCCGCAAAGCCCTCAAAGCGGGCATGCATGACTTGCTGCCCCAGGCCCTTATCCCCTTTGTCATAGAAGAGGCCTGTCTGACTCCTGAGCAGCCTGTCAATCAACTGACACGCAAGGAACGCCTTCGTCTTGCTGATGTCCTCAAGAACTTTCCCCTTCCCGTTACGGGGACGCGCCCTCTTGAAGAAGCCATCGTTACAAGCGGCGGCGTAAGCATCAAGGAAATTTCACCGTCGACCTTTGCTTCCAAGCTTTACCCAAATCTCTTTTTTGCGGGTGAAGTCATGGATGTAGATGGCTATACAGGCGGCTACAATCTGCAGGCTGCCTTTTCCTCCGGTTATGTGGCAGGAAAAGAAGCAGCTGAACTTTGAAAAGAGGAATGACATTGAAAAAAATCATCATTGCTATAGATGGCCCTGCTGGAGCGGGGAAAAGCACGATTGCCAGGAAAGTTGCTGCCAGACTTGGTTATGCCTATATCGATACAGGGGCTATGTATCGCGCCGTGACCCTTTCCTGCCTAATGGCCGGATTTTCTCTTACAGAAGCGGCAGCTGACCAAATGGCTCAGCATATCAAGATTTCTTTCAGTTATGAAGATGGCCGAAATAAGGTCTATCTCAATGATAAAGAAGTCACTGATGCCATTCGTAGCCTTGACGTTTCCCAGAATGTTTCGCGCGTCAGTGCCTATGGCGGCGTTCGCAAAGCGATGGTTGCTCAGCAGCGGGAGATGGGAAAGGCCGGTGGGATTGTTATGGATGGACGTGATATTGGCACTGTCGTCTTCCCTCAGGCCCAGCTTAAGATCTTTTTGACGGCTTCCGTGGAAGAACGGGCTCGCCGGCGCTTTGAGGAAATCAAGGAAAAAGGAGAGATTGTTTCTTTGGACGACCTTAAAAAGAGAATCATTGAGCGGGATCGTTTGGACGAGACAAGGGCGATTTCTCCCCTTAAAAAGGCAAAGGACGCAGTGCTTATCGATTCTACACAGATGTCCATCGAGGATGTCACGGAAACAATCCTGTCCTTGGCCCAAAAGGAGAGATGAAGCTCATGTGGTACCGATTTGTACAGCTGCTTTTTAGGGTGCTGTTTTCCTTCCTTTTCCGTCTAGAGACCATTGGCCGGGAAAACATCCCCCACGAAGGGCCTGTTGTCATCGCCTCAAATCATGTCAGCCTCTTGGATCCACCCATGATTGGGACGGCGGCTTCTAGGCCCATTCACTTTATGGCCAAATCCGAACTTTTTGTTCCTGTCTTAGGAAGGATTTACCGCTCTTTAGGCGCTTTCCCGGTCCACCGCGGGGCCGCTGACACCCACGCCATACGCCACGCTTTGAAGCTTCTCAAAGAGCATAAGGTCCTTGGCATTTTTCCGGAAGGACACAGGATCCGGACGGGAAAGCTTGGAAAAGCAGAACCTGGTGCCATGGCCATTGCCATCAAGGGGAAGGCACAAGTGGTCCCAACAGCTATCCTGGGATCCAACCTGGGAGCACAAAAAGGCTTCTGGCCCCATATCAAAGTTGTTTTTGGTCAACCTATTTCTGTTTTTGGGGCTGAAGGCGGTAAAAAAGATACGGAAGCCTTTACCGAGGAACTGATGGGTGAAATTGCCCGTCTCATCAAGGAAAATGGGGGCGTTTGAGCCATGCAGATCATCGTTGCGGAACCCTGTGGATTTTGTTATGGAGTAAAACGTGCGATAGACATTGCACAAATGAACGTAAAAGGATATAATACTAGTATTGCCACCCTAGGTGAAATTGTTCATAACCCTCGGGTTGTGGAATCGCTTGCGCAAAAAGGTGTACAATGCAAGGAAACACTGGCCGGTTTTTCTGCTGGTGATACGGTTATCTTTCGGTCCCATGGTGCAGCCCCTCAAGTTTATGAGGAAGCAGAGCAAAAAGGACTTAAGATCATTGATGCCACTTGCCCCCATGTGCGAAAAGCACAAATGACAGCCGCCGCTTTTTCTAAGGAAGGTCGATTTGTCATCATCATTGGGGAGAAGCGTCATCCTGAGGTGCAAAGTATCAAGGCTTGGGCAGGTAAGGATTCTCTGGTCATCGAAACAGAAGATGATGTGGAATCTCTTCCTGTAAGAGATAAGTTTGGCGTAGTGAGCCAGACGACTTTTGAGGCAGGGAAGTTTAACCTTCTGCTTCATCTGTCGCAGGAGAAACGATCTGGTGACTACAAGGTGGAAAGAACCATCTGTACAGCCACTGCTGAACGGCAGGAAGCAGCAAGGAAGCTTGCTGGAAGCTGTGACGCGTTCTTTGTCTTTGGCGGGAAAAACAGTGCCAACACACGCCATTTGGCGGAGCTTGCACAACCCATCAATCCGCGAACCTATCTTTTACAGGACGCTAGTGAGATTACCTTATCCATGCTTGCCGGAGCAGAAAAAATTGGCATTACTGCTGGTGCATCTACACCGCAGGAAATTATTGAGGAGGCTATTGTAGCTATGGAAACGATGGAAGAACTGTTGGGACAAGAAGAAAGCATGAAACTGCACATTGGTATGATCGTAGAGGGCACGGTCATCGACGTAACTAAAGATGAAGTGGTTGTTAACTTTGGTTACCAGAGCGAAGGTTCCGTACCTTTTGACCAATGGGTTCAGGGTGGTACCAAGGAAACCGTCGCTCCCACTGTAAATAAAGGCGATAAGGTCACGCTGAAAGTCATTGCCAGCGAAAACCAGGATGGTCTCGTTGTTCTTTCCAAGACGAGAGCTGAAGCTGACCAGGCTTGGCTGAAACTGCCGGAAGAATTCACGGATGAAAAGAAAGTTGTTACCGTTAAGGGCCTGCGTGCTGTCAAAGGCGGCCTGACCGTTGCCTATGAAGGCTTGACGGGCTTCATTCCTGCTTCTCACCTTGATCTTAGACATGTGGATGATGTCAAGGAATATGAAGGCAAGGAACTTGAAGTTTCCCTTCTTGAAATCAACCCTGAAAAGAAACGTCTTGTCTTCTCCCGCAGAAATGTCCTGAGAGAAGAACGTGCTGCCAGAAACGCAGCCTATAAGGAAGAACGCGCTCGTCGTGAAGAAGAACGCAAGGAAGCCATGGATAAGGCTTTTGAAACCTTCCATGAAGGTGAAACTGTTGAAGGGACGATTCGGAGCATTGTTGATTTCGGCATGTTCGTTGAAATCGCACCTTTCGTTCAGGGTCTTGTCCATATCTCTGAAATTTCTTGGGATCGTAGCGTCAAACCGGCTGATCTTTACAAAGTCGGTGACAAAGTTGAGGTCTATATCAAAGGTCTCGACGCTGAAAAAGGTCGCATCAGCCTTTCTGTCAAAGCTCTCCAGGAAGATCCTTGGCAGGCTGCCGCAAAGAATATCCATGTCGGTGACATCGTTACCGGTACGGTCCTTCGCTTCCTTCCCTTCGGTGCAATTATCAAATTGAACGATAAAAACGAAGGCATGATCCACATCTCCGAAATTTCCGAACAGCGTATCGAAAAACCGGAAGATGTTCTGGAAGTTGGTCAGGAAGTCAAGGTCAAGGTTCTGCGTGTTGACACGGAACATAAGAAGATTGCCCTCAGCATCACCAAAGCAAAGGAAGATGCTGAAAAGGCTGAAATGAGCCAGTACCTTGGCAAAAAAGGCGCCCTCTCCCAGGATTTGGGCGAAAAACTCGCTGAGGTTGAAAACGAAGCCAACTAATTAAAGGAGTCTCCAATGAAAAGCCGGGAAAGTCGTAAGCTCGATCATATCCGATACGCACTTTGTATCGGGGATGGGCCTTGCGCTTCCGGCTTTTCTGACGTTCATCTGCTTCATCATTGCCTTTCAGGCATCTGCCGCGATGAGGTAGAGCTGACTTGTTTCCTGCCTGGACTGCCTGCACTTACCCATCCGATTATCATCAATGCCATCACAGGCGGCGCAGACTCGGTCGCAAAAATTAATGAATCCCTTGCTGTCGTTGCCCGCGAAACGGGTTCAGCCATGGCAGTGGGTTCTCAATTTGGTGCGGTGCGGACGGGATTTCATCGTGACAGCTATACCATTGTTCGTAAGTGCAATCCCAAGGGGCTTATCTTTGCCAATTTAAGTGCTTTTGCCTCTGTAGAACAAGGAAAGGCTGCCGTTGACATGATTTGTGCCGACGCCCTTCAGATTCATCTGAATCCTGCTCAGGAACTTGCCATGGAAGAAGGAGATCGGGACTTTTCAAAGTGCCTGTCCCATATAGAAGCCATGGTTCAAGGTGTCGGGGTCCCTGTCATTGTCAAGGAAACAGGCTGCGGCATGGCTCAAAAAGAGGCCCAGGCCCTCCTTGATGTTGGTGTCACGGTCCTTGATATTGGTGGGGCAGGAGGAACGAATTTCCCTGCCATTGAGCATCAGCGCTATCCAGAAGGCAATGAAGAACTTGCGGAATGGGGCATTCCTACAGTCATTTCCCTGCTGTCCGTCGTAGAAGCGGCCGGGTGGGGAAATGGGGTCATTGCCTCAGGGGGCATCAGGAGCGCCCTTGATGTGGTCAAAGCCCAGGTCCTCGGGGCTTCGGCGGTTGCCATGGCTGGGAATCTGCTTCAAAAGCTCCAGCAGGAAGGAATTGAGGAAACCATTCATTTCCTGCGGCAGCTGCTGAAGAAGGTCCGTGATTTTTACACCCTTCTTGGTTGCAGGACCTATCAGGACCTTCAAGAGGCGCAATTTTATCTAACCGGCGAGACGGCTCAAGCCGTTTCATGGCTCCGGAAGCATGATCAGAATGAGTGAAAGAGGAATCCTATATGAGTAAACCCATTGTTGCCATTGTCGGCAGACCGAATGTCGGCAAGTCAACGTTATTCAATATTTTCGCAGACAGCCGCATCTCCATTGTGGAAGATACACCGGGTGTCACGCGGGACCGTCTTTATGCCGAAGCAGAATGGCTCGACCGTCGCTTCATGATGGTCGATACGGGCGGAATTGAAATTGCCAATACCGACTCCATTGCTGTTTCCATTCGGGAGCAGGCTAAGATTGCCATCAAGGAAGCCGATGTCATCCTCTTTGTCTGTGACGCTCGTACGGGGGTTACGACGGAGGACCAAGAAGTGGCCAAACTTATCCGTATGGCCCAAAAACCGGTCGTCCTTGCTGTTAATAAAGCCGATACGCCGACCCAGGAATTGGAAGCCTATGAGTTCTATAACCTGGGCATTGGCGAACCTTATATGATTTCGGCGTCAAACCGACTCAACCTCGGAGACCTGCTTGATGCCGTTGTATCCCATTTCCCTGATGAGGATGAATCTGACGATGACGAACATGATGACGTTATCAAGGTCGCTATCATTGGCCGACCGAATGTGGGCAAATCCTCCATCTTCAATGACATTATTGGCCAGACCCGCTCCATCGTCAGTGATGTAGCAGGGACAACCCGTGATGCCATTGACGTTCCTGTCATGAAGGATGGGCAGACTTATCTCTTCATAGATACAGCAGGAATGCGCCGCAAAGGGAAAATCGACGAACCGATTGAAAAATACAGCATCATCCGGACCCTGCGTGCAGTGGACCGTTCCGATGTTGTCCTCATGGTCCTCGATGCCGTTGAGGGGGTGACCGAGCAGGATAAAAAGATTGCAGGCTACGCCCACGAGGCGGGTAAAGGCATTGTCCTTGTTGTCAATAAGTGGGATTTGTATCAAAAGGATGAGATGTCGACCGTTCACTATACGGAAACTATCCGCAAGGAACTCATCTTCATGCCCTATGCCAATGTCGTTTATGTTTCGGCTCTGACGCAGCAGCGTATCAGCCGCCTGCCTGATCTCATCAAGGATGCGGCCGAAGCCAATGCCATGCGGATTTCAACGTCCATCCTCAATCAGGTTGTAACCGATGCCGTGGCCATGAACCAACCGCCGATGGAAAAGGGCAAACACCTGAAGATCCTTTATGCAACCCAGGTCAAGGTTAAACCGCCGACCTTCGTGATTTTCTGCAACGAACCGGAAATCATGCACTTTTCCTACCAGCGTTACCTGGAAAATAAGCTGCGGGAAGCCTTTGGATTCCAAGGAACGCCCATCAATCTCATTGTCCGCGGCAAGAATGAAGAAAACTGACCCATAAGGAAGGCGCATTGGAATGAGTGTATTGTTAGCAGCTCTTATCGGGTATTTCATGGGGTCCATTCCTTGCGGCCTCGTATTTGTGAAAGCCATCTGTGGTATTGATATTAGGCAGTATGGAAGCCATAACATTGGGACGACGAACGTCTTTAGGACTGTCGGTGCCCGCATGGCTTCCCTGGTCTTATTGGGGGATCTGGGCAAGGGCGTTGTGGCTCTTATGCTGGTCAGCCGTTTTGTTTCTACTGACCTTTGGCCGCAGCTCATCTGTGCAGCTGCCGCCATCTTGGGACACAGTTTTTCCTGTTTCCTCCATTTTAAGGGCGGCCGGGGCGTTGCCACCGGGCTTGGTGTCCTGCTTTATTTTATGCCTGATGTTTCTGTCTTTGCCCTTACGGTGTGGCTTGCCATCGTTTTTGTTACGCGCTATGTCTCTTTGGGCTCTATCGTGGCTGCCTTTTGTGCGCCCCTTGGCGCCTACTATTTGGGCTACGATCTTTCCCTTGTGATTTTCACAGCAATTATTGCTGCTGTTGTCATTGTCCGCCATTATGAAAATATGGTCCGGCTCTTTCATGGCACGGAAAACAAGATTCGGGAAGGTCATTTGTCCTTGAAAGATAAAAAATAAGGAGGAACCCATGTCCATAGCTGTAATTGGTGCAGGAAGCTGGGGAACCGTCCTTTCGGAAATCCTTGCTGATAATGGCCATGACGTCGTGCTTTGGGCTCGGAATCCAGAAAAAGCCGCTCTCATTGAACAGACGCGGATCAATACCGACTATCTGCCAGACCTTACGCTTTCACCGTCCATTCATGTAACCCACAATCTTCAATGGGTAGGAAAAGCGAAGGTCCTTGTCTTTGTTGTCCCTTCAAAGGGAATGGAGGCTTTGTGCAGGGATCTTTCTCAGGTCTCAAAGGGGAAAGGGAAGATCCTTCTTACCTGTACAAAAGGCTTCTCGCGGGAGACGGGAGAGCTGATGTCGGATGTGTTGGAACACTATTTTCCTGAGTCGCAGGCCATTGCAGCACTCAGCGGTCCCAATCTTGCCAAGGAACTTGCCCAAAAGCAGCCGGGAGCTTCTGTCATCGCTTCCAAGGACCCCAAGACAGCCAAAACCTTGCAAGATCTTTTCCTCAATGGATATTTTCGCCCCTATATTTCAGAGGATATCCTCGGTGTTCAGTTATGCGGTGCCCTAAAAAATTGCTATGCCCTCGTGACGGGGATGATTTCAGGTATGGGGCTTGGTGAAAACAGCCAGGCAGCCCTTATCACCCGCGCCCTTGCAGAAATGACAAGGCTGGGACTCAAACTAGGGGCTCACCAGGAAACCTTTGCCGGGCTGAGTGGAATCGGAGATCTTGTTGCGACCTGCACAAGTCCATTGAGCCGCAACCATACAGCAGGCACCCTGCTTGCCCAAGGAAAAACTGCTGATGAAATTGAACGGGGAACCCATATGGTCATTGAAGGCATGAGTACCACAAAGACCGTTTATGCCCTTTCCCACAAACTCGGCGTAGAAATGCCTATTATCGATCAACTTTACGAAGTCCTGTACCATCATAAGGAAATTACTCTTGCAGCCCACGATCTTATGTCACGATCGGGAAAGAAAGAGTGGAACTAATTGCTGAATTATGATATAATGTCCTTCTAGAAAGGATAAATATTCTTTGGAAAAGGATAGATGCAACATGACAAACGAGAAAAAATCAGAGTTCTATTTAGTCAGAGAGGAAATCCTACCCGAAGCCATCAAAAAAACGATTATGGTCAAGGAAATCCTCAAACGCGGTAAACTTAAGACTGTCAATGAAGCTGTTGCAAAGGTTGGGCTAAGCCGTAGTGCATACTACAAATATAAGGATTACGTCTTTCCCTTCTATGATGCAAGTCGTGAAAAGGTCATCACTATTTCCCTGCTCCTGGAACACAAACCGGGCGTTCTTTCTAGCGTTCTCAACACAATTGCCGCTGATGGGGGAAGTGTCATCACGATCAACCAAGGTGTTCCCCTACAGGGTGTTGCCAACACAACCATTTCCGTGGAAACAAAATTCCTCTCCATCGATATGGAGGCCCTACTGGACAAAGTTCGCCTCATCGAGGGAGTAAAACGGCTGGACGTGCTTGGTCAGGTCGATTAAAGGGGTCCTTATTTTGAAAAAAGAAATCAATATTGGGCTTTTAGGTACAGGAACTGTTGGTGGAGGCGTGATCCTTGTCCTGAAAGATCATGAGGCGCTCATTACGGAACGGGTGGGGACGCCTATCCGTATCAAAAAAGTGTTGGCAAGGCATCCGGAAAAGGTGCGTGCCTTGGATCCGTCCCTGCCAGTTGTCACGGATATTGAAGATATCATCGGTGACCCTGATATTGATATTGTTGTTGAACTGATTGGGAGGGAGCATCCTGCCCTTGAGTATATGAAAAAAGCCTTGATGGCCGGTAAGAACGTCGTCACAGCAAATAAGGATGTCGTAGCTGTTCACGGGAAAGAACTTTTTGAACTGGCTGCCGCCCATCATGTTGATTTTCTTTTTGAGGCATCGGTAGCAGGGGGAATCCCCATTATCCGACCGCTCAAGGAATCCTTGGCAAGCAACCGTATTTCGCTCATTATGGGTATCATCAATGGAACGACGAACTACATGCTGACCAAGATGACCGAGGAGCATATGGATTTTGCCGAAGTGCTCAAACAGGCACAGGAAAAGGGCTATGCCGAGTCGGATCCGACCGCTGATATTGGTGGTTTTGATGCGGCACGAAAAATTGCCATTCTTTCTTCTATTGCCTTCAATACACGGGTCCATTTGGATGAAGTCGAAATTGAGGGCATTGAAAAGATTTCCCTTCGCGATATCGTCTACGCTGAGGAACTGGGCTATACCATCAAACTCTTGGGCATTGCCAAGCAGCTGAAAAATGGGAAGATCTCGGTTGGGGTCCATCCGACAATGCTCCGTAAGAATCATCCTCTTGCGTCGGTGGATGATGTTTTCAATGCCGTCTACATCGAAGGTAAGCCAATCGGTGAAGCCATGTTTTATGGACGCGGTGCTGGACGCTTCCCGACGTCCAGTGCGGTTTGCGGGGATATCATTGAATGCGCTCGCAACATCCATGAAGGATGCAACGGACGGGTTGGCTGCACCTGCTATGAAGAGAAAACCTTGGCTCCTAAGGAGGAAGTCTTCTCCCAGTTTTACGTGCGTCTCCTCGTTGACGAAGCACCGGGTGTCCTGGCTCAGATTGCCAGTGTTTTTGGCAAACACGCAGTCAGCCTCTTCAACGTTCTGCAGACTCGAAAATTGGGTGATTTGGCAGAAATTGTCGTGATTACCCATCCTGTTTCCGTTTATGATCTGGAAGAAGCCACAAAGGAACTGGCCGTAACGAAGGTCGTCAATCGCATCAGCAACGTACTTCGCGTTGAAGATGACCAATCCCTCTGTTAAGTAGATAAAGGAGTGGAAATATGGATGTTCAAAAAGTCACGGTCCGTGTACCTGCAACTTCCGCAAACTGCGGACCTGGGTTTGACTGTTTAGGGCTCGCCTGTTCCCTCTATAATATTTTCACTTTTGAACGGATCCCGCAAGGAATCGAAGTTTCAGGGGTAGGGGAAGGTGCTGAAAGCCTTCCTTTAGGCCGCCATAATCTGGCGGTCTCTTCCTTTTATACATTATGGGAGAAACATCAGGGGAAAGCCACGGGAATCCGTGTTACAAGCGTCATCCACGTACCTGTTTCCAGAGGGCTGGGGAGCAGTTCCACGGCGGTTGTGGCCGGGCTTATGGCAGCTAATGCCATGCTGGGATCACCGCTGACCAAAAACGAACTGGTTACGGAAGCAACCCTCATTGAAGGGCATCCGGATAATGTGGCCCCGGCAATTCTCGGTGGGATTACCATTAATGTTATGGCTGATGATAAGGTGAGCAGCCTGCATTTCCTGCCGGCCCGTCCCCTGGGCATGATTGTTTTGGTTCCGGCCATTCATGTATCTACGGAAGAGGCCAGGAAGGTTCTGCCGAAAGAGATTCCCTATAAGGATGCTGTGTTTTCTACTAGTCGGGCAGCCATGCTCGTTGGCTCGCTCCTTACAGGACAATTTGAAAACTTGCCGGAAGCCCTGGAAGACAAGTTACATACGCCGTATCGGCTTTCCCTGATTCCGGGGGCGGCAGAGGCCCTTAAGGGGGCCCGCGATGCCGGTGCATACAATGCTGTCATCTCCGGATCGGGTTCGACTCTCATGGCCTATGTGCCGGAGGGAAAGGACCGTTCCTGTATAGCGGCGGCCTTGGCAGCGCCTTTCCAGAAGCTTGGCATTGCCTACACCCTCCATCAAGTCAGCCTAGATACAGAAGGCGCAGTCCTTTTCGCGGCGGATGAAGCGGAAATGGCCCATTGAAGTCTCCTTATTTTTGCAATTTCAAAAAATAAGGGTTGACTTTATGGAGAATATCGAGTAAAATTACTACTGTTGTCGGGGCGTGGCGCAGTTTGGTAGCGCGCTTCCTTGGGGTGGAAGAGGTCGTGAGTTCGAATCTCGCCGCTCCGACCAATTTGTGATTTGACGCCATAAAGTTCGAAACTTTGTGGCGTTTTTTCATGCCTCTTTCAGGGTATGATCATGGCATATGGAGTCGACCTTAACCGAGCCTTAGGAGGAGTTTCATCGATGAGCGAATTACAGGATAAAATCAATAAAAGGCGGACGTTTGCCATCATTTCCCATCCGGATGCTGGTAAAACAACCTTAACCGAAAAACTGCTTCTTTATGGAGGCGCCATCCATCTTGCCGGATCGGTCAAGAGCCGCAAAACAAATCGCCACGCCGTTTCGGATTGGATGGAAATTGAAAAGCAGAGAGGAATTTCTGTTACAAGCAGCGTCCTCCAATTTGATTATGATGGCTATCGCGTCAATATCCTTGATACACCGGGCCATCAGGATTTCAGTGAAGACACCTACCGTACCTTGATTGCTGCCGATTCCGCGGTCATGCTGATTGATGCAGCAAAGGGCGTGGAACCACAGACAAAAAAACTATTTTGGGTCTGCCATCGGAGAAAACTGCCGATCTTTACCTTTGTCAATAAATTGGACCGCTATGGCCGTGCCCCCATGGATCTTATGGATGAAATCGAAAAGATCCTTCACATCAATGCTTTTCCTATCAACTGGCCTATTGGGGTTGACGGGCACTATATCGGGGTCTACGACCGCATCAAAAAACAGGTAGAGCTCTTTGACAATGATAACAGCCATGGCAGCAAGATCCTGAAATCGACAACGGGGGACCTAAATGATCCGGCAATCAAGGAAGCCATTGGCGAAGCCAATTATCAGACGCTGCTCGATGACATTGAACTCCTTGATCTGGCCGGTGATGAATTTGATCTCCAAAAGGTCCTTGATGGGGAATTGACGCCGATGTTCTTTGGCTCTGCCATGACAAACTTCGGTGTCCGGCCTTTCCTTGAAAAATTCTTGGAACTATCCCCTGCACCACAGCCTCGCAAACTCAAGGATGGCGGCATTGTCCTGCCTGACAATGAGAATTTCAGCGCCTTTATTTTCAAAATCCAGGCCAATATGAATCCGGCCCACCGTGACCGCATCAGCTTCATGCGCATTTGTTCCGGCAAATTTGAAAAGGGCATGAGCGTCTGGCATCTCCAAGGCAACCATCCTGTCAAGCTTTCCCAGCCTCAACAATTCATGGCACAGGAACGGACTACCGTTGAAACAGCCTACCCTGGTGATATCATTGGTGTCTTCGATCCAGGCATCTTTACCATTGGAGATACCCTTACGACTGAAAAGAACAAAATCCAATTCGAGGATTTCCCCATCTTTCCACCTGAAATCTTTGCCAAGGTCCAGCCTAAGGATTCCCTCAAACGTAAACAGTTTGAAAAGGGCATTGTACAGCTGGCACAGGAAGGGGCTATCCAGGTGTTCCGTCAAAAGAATATCGGCATGGAAAGCTTTGTTGTCGGCGTTGTCGGTATCCTTCAGTTAGAAGTCCTGGATTATCGCCTTAAAAATGAATACAGTGCCCAGCTTCTCATGGATCGATTGCCCTACAGTGTGGCCCGCTGGGTCTATGCTGATGATGCAGAGGCCATTCGCAATATGAAAGGCCTTGATAATGGGATGCTTGTCTATGATAAATTGGGCCGTCCCGTCGTTCTTGTATCCAATGAATGGAACCTTAACTGGCTCTTGGAGCGGAATCCTGGTATCAATTTCACGGAAGTACCCTCTGAAGCAAGAGCCATCTAACTTGATGAAAGGAGCAGGGTATGCTCATAAAAAAGGCCATCGATATCCTTGGCGTTCCTGTTACACCTTTTTCCATGGAAGAAGCTGTCTCCTTCCTTATGGATCGGATTGCAAAGAAGATTCCCACACAGGTGGTTACTGCCAATGCTGAAATCATCATGATGGCGCGGGAAGATAAACGTTACGGTACGCTCCTTCAAGAGGCCGACCTGGTTCTGGCAGATGGGGCAGGAACGGTTTGGGCTGGTCGCACCTTGGGATACGAAGTCCCCGAACGGGTGGCTGGTTTCGATCTATTCGTGGAACTCCTCAAAAAATCGGCCGAGGAAGGAATCAAACTCTACTTTTTTGGAGCTGCTCCCGGTATTGCAGAAGCTGCAAAAGCGAAAGCTGAAAAAATGGCTCCCGGTGTTTCAATCGTCGGCACTCGTAATGGGTTCTTTTCGGAAACAGAGACAGACGAAATCATTGACGGAATCAATGATTCCGGTGCCCAGATCTTATTTGCAGCCCTTGGCGCACCTAAGCAGGAGTATTGGCTGCGTGATCATGCTAAACAGCTGAGCCCCCTCATACGGATTGGGCTAGGCGGTTCCTTTGATGTTCTGGCTGGTAAGACGACACGGGCCCCTCACTGGATGCAGAAAGCTTCCCTGGAATGGCTCTATCGTCTTTACAAGGAGCCAAGACGGATTGGTCGGATGATGGCACTGCCGCGTTTTGTTCTTGCCGTCCAGAAGGAAAAAAGGGCCCATAAATAGACAAAGGGCGCTGAAGTGTATTATAATAACCAGATAATGGAGGTGAGGGCGTGACCCGATATACAATCATCAAGGACGGCTATCCGTTTATTTTTACAGGTCTGGCAGCAACCATCCTTGTCGGCTTTTTGGCCGATCCCGCATTTGCCGGGATTCCGCTTATCCTGACCATATACTTTGCCTATTTCTTTCGGGAACCGGATCGCCCCCTGCCGGATGATCCCCATGTCTTATACTCCCCCGCTGATGGGACTGTCATGGCTGTTGAGGAGTTTTTTGACGACGAATTTCTTCATGAGGAAGCCAAAAAGGTAACCATCTTCCTGTCCGTCTTCAATGTCCATACCAATCGCGCACCCATTAAAGGATTTGTTAAATATCTGCGCTATACATGCGGCGGCTTTGAGCCTGCTTTCAAAGGATCTGCGCCAATCGTCAACGAACGCATGGCCATTGGACTGGAAAACGAAAACTACCGCGTTCTCGTCGTTCAGATTGCAGGCATCCTTGCTCGGCGCATCGTCTCTTGGACAACGCTTGGCAAGCAGCTCTTGCAAGGAGAAACGTACGGCATGATCAAATTTGGTTCCAGTACAGAGCTTGTCGTTCCTCGCGACGTAGAGATTCTTGTCAAAAAGGGAGATAAAGTCAAAGGCGGTATTACAATTATGGGGAGGCAGCAAGTACAATGAATTATAGACGCATGGTTCCAAACAGCATCAGTGGTTTTAGCATGGTCCTTGGGGTTTTATCCATCTATCTTTCCATGGATGGGGAATTTTCCAGGGCTGCCATCTTCATCATTTTGGCCGTCCTTGCGGATTCCTGCGATGGACGGGCTGCACGCCTTCTGGGTGTCAGCGGGGACTTCGGTAAGGAAATGGATTCCATTTGCGATGTTTGTTCTTTCGGGATGGCTCCGGCTGTTTTGATCTATACCTATGGTCTTACAGAACTGGGTCTATGGGGACAGATTATTTCGTCCCTTTTCACCTTTGGTGCAGGGCTGCGCCTAGCCCGTTTCAATGTCAACACGGGCGTTGTTTCAGGGTATTTTGAAGGCATGCCGGCACCGGCTGGCGCCTGCGTCCTTGTGACCTATGTGCTTTCCGGTTATCAATTTGGACCGATGGGGACGGCCATCCTGACGCTTTTAGTGGCAAAATTGATGTACAGTGAAGTTCGTTACCCTGATTTCAAGGGTCACGGCAATCCTCTTTTCAAGGTTCCTGTCATTTTGTCTTTTGCCATTGGTCTTTATATGCTTGTAACCAATTTCCATGCTTGGCCTTTTATCATCATGTTTACCTACACGATTTGCGGGGTCCTCAATGCCATTTATGTTAAGGTTACGGGAAAAAAAGCAGGGGAGTAAGTAGGAGTCCTTCATGACGAGTTACTTTGACATCATCATGATTCCGCTTCAGGTCATGATTGTATTTTTTACCATTTACTATTTTGTCCTGTCTTTATTCGGAATCCTGCCTGGAAAAAAAGAAAAGAAAATTACAACGCCAAAGACAACCTTTGCTGTCATTGCGGCCGCCCATAACGAAGAACGGGTAATTGGCGAACTGGTGGAAAATCTTCGCATGCTTCGCTATCCTGATTCCATGTATGAGATTTTTGTCGTAGCCGACAATTGCACGGACCATACGGCGGAAGTCGCACGCAAGGCCGGTGCCAGCGTTCATGAGCGTTTCAATGATACTGATAAGGGGAAGGGCTTTGCCCTTGAATGGATGTTCAAGCGGCTTTTTGAAATGGATCGTCAATTTGACGCGGTCGTTATTTTTGATGCTGATAATCTTGTACATCCTGATTTTCTCATGGAAATGAATTCCCGCTATCAAAAAGGGGAACGCCTCATTCAAGGGTACCTTGATTCCAAAAATCCTAATGATACGTGGGTAAGCGGTGTCTTTGCCATTTCCTTCTGGATCACCAATGCGGTTTGGTCCAGAGCCAAATACAATATTGGTCTTTCCAGCATTCTTGGCGGCACGGGGATGTGCATTGCCGTGGATATCCTTAAGAAGTACGGATGGGAAGCGACTTGCTTGACGGAAGACATGGAATTTACCATGAAATCCCTCTTGGAAGGTATCCCGACGACTTGGTGTGACAATGCAATTGTCTATGATGAAAAGGCCTTGACCTTCAAACAGTCCTGGAACCAGAGAAAAAGATGGGTACAGGGTCATTTTGATGTCGGGGAACGGTATATCCCAAAGCTGCTTAAGGAAGGCATCAAGAAACGGGATATCATCATTCTTGACGGTGTTATCGATCTGTTTCAGCCTTATTTTCTCCTTCTCTCAACGCTTTTTGTCATTGCCAGTACAATCTACGCCCATGTTCCGTTTTATACGAATGTGCTCTACGCCATTTTGCCTTATGAAATCTGGCAGGTTATTGGGATTGGTCAGTACGTCATTCCTGCCGTGATTCTTCTAAAAATCCATGCAGCGCCTAAATCTTGGTTCTATACCATCTTTTATCCGATTTTTGTGTATAGCTGGATACCCATTACTGTGCTGGGGTTCCTTCACCGTCATGAACATGTATGGAGCCATACGCTCCACACGAGAGGAATCAGTTTCAATGATGTGCTGGTTCCCGAAAGTTCCGAACATGGACCCAAGCAGATTGTCCTTTCCAAAGAAAAGGATAAGAATAAATCCTGATTCTTTGAACACCCTTTACCGTATCAAATGAAACAGACGGGAAGGGTGTTTTTTATATTTTCCTCTTCTTTATTGACACAGTGTAATAAAGAGGTGTAAGGTAAAATTCATATTTTCCTTGCCTTGTCCAACCGTATCGTAGAAAAGGGGGAATAGGATGATGACGAAAAAGATTGCCGTCATTGGCAGCAGCGGAGGAAATCTTTTTGAACAAGGGGGCCAGAATCCGGAAGACCTTTTGGGCGAAATCTGTTATCAGGCTCAATCTGCAGGAATTGAAGTTGCATTTATACAGTTTATTGGTGCATCCATTTCCATGGACCAAATCAAGGATTCGGATGAAGCGAGCCTTTGGGTAAAAGAAGAAGAGAAGATCCATCCTGTCTTTCATGGCCCCCTCAATGAAGTGAATGCGATGGCTGCCTCTTATGACGAAGGGCTCAGCAGCTTGATCAAAGAAGGAAAAATCGATGGCCTCTTCCTTGTAAGCTGTGATCCTTGCGGCGTCAATCAAAAAGCCATCCAATCTGCAGGCGGCAAGGCGCTTCCTGCTGTTGGTACGGGCGGGACAAGCATGGCCCAAGCCGAACAAAGCGGTATGAACGTTCTTGCGGTTTCAGGAACAACGGGGACAACCAACCGTACGAGGGCCATCGCTGGACTCTATGCTTTTGCCAAGGCCTGGCACCTTACCTATAGGCCAGCCATTGGAGGCCGCTCAGATAAGGAGCAGCTCCAAGGTGGCAATCTTTTCCAACACATCCCCCTGCGCGGGATCCTCATGGCCTCCCTGCCCGGATTCATTGCCATGGCACTTACGCTCATCATCAGCAAAATCCCTGGTCTAGGGTATTTTGAAAGTATTTTCAATGCGATGGTGAAAGCCTTGCCAGTCGTGGTTGCAACGATTGCAGCGCGGCAGCTATCCGGCCTTGGTGATGTGGCAATTGTCGCAGGAACCATTACAGGTATCCTTTCCATCAAAGGAGGACTTATTGGCGGCCTTTTAGGCGGCATCTTGGCGGGCTTTTTCGTGAACCGATCCCTGGTTCTATGCCTGAAGTGGAAGTTTCCAGCGACGACCGCTAATATCGTCTCCGGAGGAATCTCTGGCCTTGTTGCGGGCCTCATCATTTATCTGTTCCTTGCCCCCTTGGCGGAAATGATTGGCGGCGGACTTCGCGGCCTGATTGACGAAGCCCTTGCGGTCAGCCCCGTTCTTTGCGGCGCACTGGCAGGACTATTGATCTGGCCTGCCATTATGGGGGGCATGTATCATGCAGCTATTCTGCCCATTATCCTTCTTGAAATGGAAAAGACGGGAGTTCCTTTCTCGGCGCCATTGATATGGTAGGGCTTGTTATGGTGTCCGCAGGGATTACGTTTGCAGCCGTCCTTTATCCACGGCGCCGTGATGACAGGACCCTTGCCATTCCCGGTCTATTCATCAATCTTGTTTTCGGCACATTTGTAGAGGCCTCTTACCCCTTTATGTTGGCCGATCCCCTGGTCATGGCTGGGGCTATTATATCAGCTGGGGTAGGCGGTATCCTCGTTGGTTATTATGGTGTCCATGGTACGGCTTATGTGCCATCGATTGCGGCACCTGCCCTTTCCAACCATCCGCTGGGATTTATCATTAGTATGTTGGGAGCAGCCCTGTGCGCTGCCTTCATCACGCTTCTGGCCAATTTCCTTTCCCGAAAAAAGGCCAGCAAGCCGAAGCAGTAATATCATTTGTGAGGTGTGATTATGCCTGGCATCCTTGCTATAACGATTTTATTTTTTATTTACGCTTTGAGCGAAATCATAGCCCTTCGTTCCAAAGCAGTTCTGTCGACTGTTCTGGGTATTTCTGTAATCCTAACCATTGGCTTTTGGTCCAAGCTCTTACCTAAGGATATCATTCAACTGGCCCATATTCCAGGTATTGGAATACTGACTGTGGGAATGCTTCTTGTCTCCTTGGGTACAACCATTGATTTCGCTGAACTTCGACGTCAGTGGCAGGTGGCAGCTGTCAGTGTAATTTCTGTCACGATGGCCGTCATTTTCATCATTTTTTTAGGTCCATTTTTCATGAACGGAACACTTGCCATTGCCGGATCTCCTATTTTTGCCGGGGGGAATGCGGCCATGCTTATTATCCTTGATGCTGTACAAGAAAAAGGGATCGAGACAGTAGGCACCTTCTGTATTGTCCTTCTCGTCTCCCAAAAGTTCTTCGGAATCCCCATTGCTTCCCTGATGCTGCGCCATTTGGCAAAAAATCTCAGGGATGACAGGAATTTCGTGAAACGCTATGCGTCAGAAGGGAAAGCAGAAAAGGCCAATAAGCCTCTCCGTCTTCCCAGTCTTTTGGATCGTCCATCCGTACATCTTGCTAAATTATCTTTTGTTGCTTCCCTTGCTTATTATGCCTCAAAACTCACTGGAGGGGCGGTTCATTATCTCGTTATGTGTCTTCTCTTTGGAACCCTTTTTTACGCGCTGGGATTCTTGGAAAAAGGCATCCTTCAAAAAACACAGTCAAGCGGCCTCATCCTCTTTTTCGTTACCCTCGTGATTTTTTCATCCTTTAGCCGGACAACCCCGCAGGATGTGCTTTCCGTCCTTCCACCGCTTGCAGCAACGGCCCTATTAGGCGTTTTAGGGCTTTTTACGGCGGGCCTTTTGACGAATAGGTTGTTTTCCCTTCCCTTTTCTCTTTGTGTCAGTCTTGGTGTGACCTGCACCTTTGGGTTTCCTACAACAATGCTTGTCTCACAGGAAGTTTCCACTGCTATGGGAAGAAATGAGGAGGAACGTGCGGCGCTGCTGCATTACCTTCTTCCAAAAATGCTTGTCGCTGGTTTTGTTACCGTAACTATCACATCTGTTCTGCTTGCCGGGGTTGTTGTCACGCTATTATAAGGAGGAATCTTCGCCGATGGAAGTCCATGAAAAACTGATTGCGTACCTACATGCTCATAAAAAGGAAATGCTATTTCTGTGGAAAAAACTTGTAGAAACTGAAAGCGGGCCCCAACAGCCAAGTGGGGTTGAGGCGGTCAGACGAATTCTTGAGGGAGAATTGGCCGCCATGGGATTTACCGTACGGCTTCAACAAATCTCTGGCGCCCCGGACCTTCTTATTGCAGAAGCAAGAAAAAGGGAAGGGGAGGGATCCATTATACTCTCCGGTCATATAGATACCGTTTTTCCAGCAGGAAAAGCATCGACCCATCCTTTTTTCGTTGACGACGAAGGGTATGCCCATGGACCGGGCGTCCTAGATATGAAGGGCGGACTTGTTGTAAGTCTCTATGCGGTTAAAGCCCTTAACGCACTGTCCCTTGTCACGCATCCGATCAAGTTTGTTTTTGTAACAGATGAAGAAACCCTTCATATGCACTCGAATGCAAAAGCCGTGCTGCGCAGGGAAATTACAGGCGCAAGAGCCTTTTTAAACTTTGAACCTTGCGCCGAAAATAGCCAGGTCGTTCTCTCTCGCTATGGCGGCGGTCCCGTATCCATCCATGTTCATGGCCGTGCCGCCCACTCTGGTACGAGTCCGGAAAAAGGACGGTCTGCCATATTGGAAGCAGCTCATAAGATTCTTTATCTGGAAAGCCAAAATGATATCCCCCGCGGGAAATTGATCAATTGCGGAGCCATCTCCGGTGGCATTGGAGAAAATACAATTCCTGGAGAATGTACGCTCCGTATAGGAGTCCGCTACCGCACAGAAAGCCTAGCCCAGGAAATCAAGGAGAACCTAAAGGAGGCCACCGTAAATCAAACCATTCCCGATACTTCGGCGAATCTTGATCTGACCCATCTAATCCCTGCCATGGACCTAAAAGAAGGAGGGAAAGCCTTGTTCCTTAAGCTGCAGGAAGCGGCAGCCCTTTGTTCCATAGGTCCAATCAAGGGCATTCAAGTAGGCGGGTTATCTGATGCGGGCCTTGCCGCAAGTCTGGGGATACCGACCCTCTGCGGAATGGGTGTCGTTGGCAGCGGCGCCCATACGGATGAAGAAAAAGCTCTGGTCAGTTCCCTTTATGAACGAACGGAACTTGCTGCTGCTTTGCTTCATCTTTTTTAACCAAACCCTCTCTTCGTCAGTTGACCAAGGGGGTTTTTCTCCGAAATTGACGTAAAGATGTTCCTATCTTTTCACACTCTTTGAGACGATCTCATTTTATTCAAAGGGAAATTATGGTAAAATGAGATGTTATCAGTTGAAACGTAAGCGATACACAAAAGGAGCCATTCATGACCATTTCAGGAATCTTATTTGATTTTGATGGAACCCTTGCCAATACAACGCCCCTTATCCTTCATTGTTTCCATCAAACCTTTTCTCATTTTTATGGAAAGGTCCCGCCTGATGATGAAATCTTGACGACTTTTGGTCTTCCAATGCCACAGGCCATGCTGCAGCTAAGCGGTGGCGATAAATCCCTTCTTGACGAGCTGCTTACTTATTATCGGACGTATCAGCTTTCCGTTCATGATGAAATGATCCGTCCTTTTCCTTCTGTTTTGTCTGGCTGTCAGCGCCTGAAGGAAAAGGGAATCCGCTCCATCATTGTGACAAGCAAGACCAATGAGACTTGTGAGCGGGGACTGCGCTGTCTGGGTCTTTCTCCCTATATAGAAGGCGTGATTGGCGTACGGGATACATCACGTCATAAGCCAGATCCAGAACCCAGTCTTCTTGCTTTGAAAAAGCTGGGCCTTTCCGGAGAGGAATGCCTTTGTGTCGGGGACAGTCCTTATGACTTATTGAGCGGGATGCGGGCTGGATGCTGCGCTTCAGTCAAAGTCGGGTGGTCCTGCTTTGATTCCCTACGTTTCCAGCAAGAAATTGAACCGAATTATACGATTGCATCTTTACCAGAACTTCTCCCTATCATTGAAAGTTTAAATCACAAGAGGTGAACGACATGCGTAAAATTGGAATCATTGGGGGTACAGGTGTCGAAGATACTTCCTTATTTGGAACGCTTTCCCCCATTACGGTGGAAACCCCATTTGGGACGGCGGAAGGATTCGAAGGCAAGATCGAGGAGACAGCTGTTTATTTCATTGCTCGTCATGGTAAGGGTCACAGCCTGCCGCCGCATCGCATTCCATATCGTGCCAATATCTATGCGTTAAAGAAGCTGGGTGTAACGGAGATCCTATCTTTTACCGCTGTGGGATCCCTGAATCGCGGCTTGATTCCGGGGACTTTCGTCAATACGAGTCAAATCCTTGATTTTACAAAATCACGCGAGCATACCTTTTTTGACGGTGGTACCATGCCGGTCTGCCATGTTGACTTCAGCTTTCCCTATTGTCCAGTCCTGCGGGAGCGACTCAACGGTATCCTAACAAGACTTGGCGTACGGCACAGCAAAGCTGGCTGCTATGTAGCTACAGAAGGACCACGCTATGAAACTGCTGCCGAGGTTCGGATGTATGGGCTTATGGGCGGCGATGTAGCGGGTATGACCCAAATGCCGGAAGCTATCCTTGCAAGGGAAGCTGAGATTTGCTATGCCAACTGCAGCCTTGTGACAAATATGGGGTCCGGGCTTTCTTGGACGGCCCTATCCCATGAGGAAGTTGTTGCCATGATGGATGAAAATGCCAAGACCATTGCCCATATCATCCTTGCTTTCCTGACTGATGAAGAAAAGCCCTTGGCGTCCTGTCACTGCCGGGAAGCGGCTCATGCCGTGGGCAATTTTCCTATTGATAAAATCTAAAGAAAAGAGGATATAAGGAACTGATGCATTACGATACCGTGATTCAAGGCGCTGAGATCTTGGATCGAAATGACGGAAAGTCCTATCAAGTTGGTTTAAAGGATGGACGTATTGCCTATATTGGTCAGGAACCGATTACAGGCAGCCTCGTCATCGATGGCCGGGATCATCTTCTTGCGCCGGGGCTAGTAAACGCCCATACACATGTCGCCATGACCCTTTTTCGCAGTTATGCCGATGATATGGTCCTTATGGACTGGCTGCAGAACAAAATCTGGCCAATGGAGAATCATCTCACGGGAAATGAGGTGTATTGGGGCAGTCTCCTTGGTATAGCGGAAATGATTCGAACAGGCACGACTGCATTTGCTGATATGTACTTTTTTATGGATGACACGGCCCGAGCCGTGGCTTCATCTGGGATTCGTGCCGCATTATCAAGGGGCCTTACCGGATCTTCCGCAGACGATGGAAAAGCTCGTCTCGATGAAAATTCAGCCCTATTTGATACGTGGAACGGTACCGAAAATGACCGAATCCATGTGATGTACGGCCCCCATGCGCCATATACATGTTCCCCGGACTATATTCGCAGCATTGTAAAAGAGGCGGCCCGGAAAGGGGCCGAGATCCACATGCATCTTGCGGAAACGAAAGGGGAGGTGGCAGACTGCCTCAAGGCCCATGGCAAATCGCCCATTGCCTTGATGGAAGAATTGGGCTTATTTGAGATGGGAACCCTGGCCGCACATTGCGTCCATGTGGATGAAAAGGATCTGGAAATCCTAAGGAAACACCATGTACGCGTTGCCTCCAATCCGCAGAGCAACCTCAAACTGGCAAGCGGAATTGCGCCCATAGGCCAAATGATCCAAAAGGGCATTGTCCTAGGTCTTGGAACGGATGGGGCATCAAGCAACAACAACCTTGACATGCTTGAAGAAGTACGTCTAGCTTCCATGCTGGCCAAAATCAAAGATGATAATCCTAGGAGCGTGCCCGCTGAAACCGCGGTCAAGTGCGGAACCGTCGAAGGCGCCAAGGCCATAGGCTTTGATGATGTGGGTGCTGTCACGACAGGATACAAAGCAGATCTTGTCCTTTATGATCTGAAAGAACCGGAATGGTTCCCCCGCAATGACCGTTATTCCCTTTTGTGCAATGCCGCCAGTTCCCACAGTGTCAGCCATGTATTTGTCGATGGGAAACTGCTTTATGAAAATGGCGAGTATCTGACCCTTGATTACGAAAAAGTTTGTGCCGAAGCTCAGCGCAGTGCTGAGCGGCTTTCGAAGTCCTAAAGGGGAGGGGAGAAAAGTGAAAAAACGGATTGCTGCAATCTTTACGGCAGCCCTTACCATCCTCGGACTACATATCCAGCATCCTGCAATGGCAGCCGCTCCGCAGCGCTATACGCCCAAAAGCGGCGGCTTTACCATGACCATTCCTCCAGGCAGCACGGAGTTGTACCATACAACAACAGGTGTTCGTTTTAAGGTAGGGGAAGACTTTCTTGTCAGTGCAGATCTTTATACGCTGCCCAGTTTTATTTCTGTTCCCATGAAGCAATACTCAGGAGAACAAAAACGGGAACTTACGAAATTCCTCAAAAAGATCCAAGATGATCAGGATAATACGATTGTAGATATGGACGATAAGGCCGCTGAAGAGACAACCGATAAAGCAGCTCTTCTGCGTGAAAAACTCCATGGGAAAAAGGAAAATCCTTCCGTCCTCTCAAAAAAAGGAATTCGTGAAGGCTGTTATGATTTTCGCAGTCTTCCCAAAGATCCAGAAAAGACAAGAAGGCCCTTTATCATAGGACGGGCATACCAAACGCAGAAAAATGATTTGTGCGTGGTAACGGTCCGTACAACACAGGCCAATGAAGAAGCTGGCAAGGAAGCCTTAAAAGCGATAACCAAGGATCTAGATCTGAAGAAGGTCCGTTACACGGATGAAAATATCCTAACCGTTACGAACCTTGGATTCCGGATGGAGATTCCCAGTGGGTGGCGTATCTACACGCTGCGAGCCGATAATGTCCTTTTTGGACGCAGTTTGAGCAGTGTCCACACGGATTCCATGATGATCCGGAAACTCAGTGATGACAGTTTCAAGGAATTAGGGTCTGCAACCAAGGCGACCATTGATGGAGCCGAGAAGAACTTCATCGAAAAGATTACAAGCTATACACCCAATATTACCATTCTTCATCATGAACCCATCATCGTCGGTGACCTTCGCGGCAGTCTTTCCCAGTCGACCGATAATGAAGACTTAAAGAAAGTCTTCCTGCTCAATGCATATCTTTTAAATCCACAAGGTGAAGGTTATATTATCCATTTTCAAACGGATGATACCATCAACTATGACCTGAAGCTCAGCGCATTTAAACGAGCCGTGCAGTCATTTGCGCTTCTTGCTCAAGAAAAGAAGTCTGCTTAAGGACGGTTGCAATCCCGGAACGCCTTAGCTAATGAGGCCTTCCGGGATTATTTTACTGCTGGTCTTCTTTGTCAATTTTACATAATATATATTATAGGACGTAAAATTTTGACTGTAAGATGGCTTTGAGTTATCTTCCATTGACTACGCCTTTGACTCTCACTTGAGTGCACTCATCCATTCATTTTTGCTCACATTCCCGTCTGCGTATTTTCCTTATGTTAGCTGCACCTTGGTTTTGGTATCCCATCTTACAGATCGATAGTTTATTACTTTTTCCCAATCTGCCATCATTTTCGTTTTTGCGTTCCGTTGTTCGTTTTTCTTTTATTTTCTTTATCTTATTCGTATTTTCTCTTCTTTTACTAAACGTACGTTTGACTATTGTCTGAACTCTTGATATACTACTACATATAGTGTGTTCCTTTAAAATACCTTGTATGGGAGGCTTTCTTATGGGCAGACCTAAAGCAAATTCGATACATGCTAACGGCCTTACGGACCGTCAGGAAATGATTCTTGAATTTATTCGTAATTATATTACTGAAAATAATTATCCCCCATCCGTTCGGGAAATTGGCAAGGGGGTTGGCCTAGCTTCCAGTGCCAGTGTCCACAACAATATGAAAAAACTTGCAAGTTTAGGCTTTTTGAACTGGGATACAGATAAACCCCGTACATATGGTCTTGTTTCTGATGAAGCGTGGCGCAAGAAGGAAGTTGTTGGCGTGCCCCTTGTTGGAGCCGTTCATGCTGGCGATCCCATCCTTGCGGATGAACATATTGAGGATATGTATCCCATTCCAACAGAGCTTCTTGGGACCAAGGACGATGTCTTCATGATGGTGGTTGAAGGCGACAGTATGAAGGATGCTGGAATCCTGGACAGGGACTATGTCTTCGTGCGCCGTCAGGATTATGCCCAAAATGGTGATATCGTGGTTGCGCTCTTAAACGGAGAAGAAACGACGATTAAACGGTATTTCCGTGAACTCAAACAGATTCGTTTGGTTCCGGAAAATAGCGCTTATTCACCCATCGTTGGAACGGACAACATTAAGATTACTGGTGTTGTTGTAGGTGTTTTCCGTGTTCTTTGATGATTTTCTCTCATTTGATGACAGATAAAAGGATAGCTTCCCTGTTAAAAATGGTTGTATGCCCTTAAAATGCTCAAATTTGCGTTTTAAGGGCTTTTATCATTTTTACGATTAAGCATATGCGTGTCATTGTAAAATCGTCTCTAATGTAAGATATGGAGACAATTATATTTTTCAACTGAAGAGTTAATTCGTGTTTCACTTTTTGCTTTTATTTCGAGTAAATGGACGCTGTTTTTTCTTTCAATCAACTCTTTTTTATTTTTCTTTTCCAAAAAAACTGCTGGCCATTTCTTTATAACATGTTCCCATTCACGAAGATGATGTCTTCATGGTTTCCTAAATGGAGAAATCGTTGTTCTAAAATGTTCAAAGTTTCATTTTATGTTTTTTTATCCTTTTTATAATAAACGGATACTGACAATTCTCTAAAACGCCTTAAGCGAGAAATATGGGAGCATAACGATTCAGCAAATGGTTGATCATCAGGCCGTCTGGATTGCTTTTTGCTGTGCCGGAAGGATTCCCTTTGATTCCATAACTGAAGCCCGCCTGAGAGGACATGGCGTTGAGTCTATCTGCAGCAGATTCATCGTAGGTAAACAATCAAAATAGGAGAGGGGAGGGATTTTATTATCCCTCCCCTCTCCTATTTTTCATTTTTCACAATTTTTCAGATAGATTGCCGCCGTGCGGTCATTTATCCATGATCTTTTTTGCCGCTTCCATAATGGCAATGCGGCCATGCTCAAAGGTCAGGCCTCCTTGAAGATATACCGTGAAGGGTTCGCGCACAGGGGCATCCGCACTCAGTTCGATGGAAGCGCCTTGGACAAAGGTGCCAGCAGCCATGATAACTTCATCCTGATAGCCGGGCAAATGACTGGGTACAGGCGTTACATGGGCATCAATGGGAGAACTGGCCTGAATGGCTTCACAAAACCGGCAGAGATTTTCCTTGGTTTTAAGGGTAATCGTTTGGATGATGTCGCTGCGGCGTTCTTCCGGCAGCGGGGACACTTCGAATCCGAGATTCTGAAATACGGAAGCTGCAAAGATAGAAGTCTTGATGGCTTGAAGGACCACATGGGGAGCAAA
The DNA here is from genome assembly GCA_900538365.1 of uncultured Acidaminococcus sp. Classification (GTDB taxonomy): domain Bacteria; phylum Bacillota; class Negativicutes; order Acidaminococcales; family Acidaminococcaceae; genus Acidaminococcus. The sequence goes on from UPXT01000003.1 coordinate 68,115, forward strand.
AAATAGACCTTCATAAAATTCACGGGCAGTATCCCCGAGTGTTGCCCCCATTTCTCCTCCTAGTCCCGGCGCCGTGAGACGATAGGAAGCTAGTTCGACAAGATCCTTGCGTCCCACGATATAACCGCCGGTCGGAGCCATGCCGCCGCCCAGGTTCTTGATGAGGGAACCAGCCATTAGGTCAGCACCGACTTGGGTAGGTTCCTTATCCTCGATAAATTCGCCGTAGCAGTTATCAACAAAGCAGATGATATCCGGCTTAACCTGTTTGACTGCACTGAATATTTCCCCGATTTCATTGACTGTCAGTGTCTTGCGGACGCTGCTGTACCCGCAGGAACGCTGCACATGGACCATTCGGGTCTTGTCTGTGATTGCGGCCACAATGGCGTCAATATTGGGATGGTCGGCAATCATAGGGATTTCGTGGTAAACAACGCCTTGATCGACCAAAGAGCCCGGTGTCTTGATGGGGGAACCAATAATGGTCTGCATCGTGTCATAGGGTTCTCCCGTGGCAGCAATCAGCTCATCTCCAGGTTTTAGGACACCCAGTAAAGCAACGGCAAGGGCATGGGTCCCAGAGACAAATTGGCTTCTTACAAGGGCTGCTTCCGTACCGAAGAGTTCCGCATAGATTCCATCCAGTTCATCCCTACCCGTATCGGAATAGGCGTAGCCTGTACTTGGTTTCAGGTAATAATCGGCTACCTGATGATTGCGAAACGCTTTGAGGACCTTGCGCGTGTTGAGAAGAGCAGCCTTTTCGTGGACAAAGCTCGTCTTCTGAACCTCAAGCAAGGCTTTCTCTTCGATTTCATCCCAATTGATCATGTTTTATGATTCCTCCTGTAGATAAAGGGCATAGTGCTTCAAATCATGTTTATCCAAACGGACTTTCATAAGGGTCCCCTTTTCCTCGTAACTTTCGGATAGGACCGTCGCCTTTTCGTGAAGCTGAGCGGAAAGCTTTGTTTCTGTATACGGAATCAGCAGGGTCACTTCCGTCTTTCCTTCATTGAGAAGACTTGCAATCTTTTCAATAAGGGTCGGGATCCCTTCCCCAGAGCGGACAGAAATTGCAAGGGAAGCTTCCTGATCGAGTCGCTTTTTGAGCCCCTCATGGTCAGGCAGCTTATCAATCTTGTTATAGACGGTCAGGATTGGTGTATCTGTCACACCAAGTTCCTTTAAGACGCCGAGGACCGCTTCTTCTTGTTTCTCGTGAAGTTCATGGCTCACATCGATCACATGGAGCAGGAGATCTGCGCCCTTTACGACTTCCAAAGTAGAACGAAAGGCAGCCACCAATTGATGCGGCAGGCGCTGGATGAAGCCGACCGTATCAGTCACAGTACAGGTTTCTTTATTGGGCAGGCTGAGTTGCCGCGTTGTTGGATCAAGCGTTGCAAAAAGCTGGTCTTCTGCATAGATTTCAGAATGGGTAAGGGCATTTAGCAGAGAAGATTTACCTGCGTTCGTATAGCCCACAAGACAGACCTGTTTGATTCTATTTTTTTCCCGAGCTCTCTGCTGCGTCCGGCGCGCGCCTTTCATCTTTTCAATCTGGGATTCCAAGAATCCGATGCGGTCACGGATCCGCCGCCGATCCACTTCAAGTTTGGTTTCCCCAGGGCCCCTTGTTCCGATGCCGCCGCCCAAGCGGGACAAACTGGCGCCCTGCCCCATGATGCGAGGCAGAAGGTACTGCAGTTGAGCCAGTTCGACTTGGAGTTTGCCTTCACTGGTTCGCGCCCGCTTGGCAAAGATGTCAAGGATAAGGCCCGTCCGGTCAATGATCCGGACGCCTAACGCTTGTTCCAAATTGCGTTGCTGGGCCGGGGAAAGGTCATCGTCGACAAGGCAAAGGTCAATATCTTCCTGTTGAGCAAAAAGGGCCATTTCCTCAACTTTTCCCTTGCCGATAAAATAAACTGGATCGGGCTTGGAACGGGACTGGACAAATTTAGCCGCGACAACAGCACCTGCTGTTTCGGCTAGCTGCGCCAGTTCTTCAACGGAATCTTCAACACAATAGCGAGATCGGTCATCTCCCCAATGAAGCGAAACCAGCATAGCTCGTTCTGCTTCTTTTCCCGTTTTCTCGCTGCGCGTCTTTTTACCTAAAATTCGTTCAATCGTCTGCAACAGAGTTCCATAAGGGATACGGGCCGCTTCTTTGGCAGAATAAGGACCAAATTCCTCGGTAAGCGGCACCCCAGCATCAGTAAGGTCTGTAATCAGGCCTAAGGAAAGAAAGGGCATAGCCTCCGCGTCTTTCCAAGCAAGGGCTGCCATGCCGTCAAGGCGCAAATTTTTAAGTGCGGAGATATCCACCCCACTTAGGCGCGGTGTGCCGGACGGATGGGTATGGATCGCGGTGATTCCTGACAGACGCCACAGAGAACGCCGGCTTCCTATATCCTGAAGGGAAACAGCATGATCGTTGCCAACACAAACGCTGGAAATTGTCCCTTTGCGGTCCACATACACAGAGACTTCGCGTCCAATAGCTCCCGAAATATCACGTAGAAGGAGGGCCAGTTCCTCCGAAATGAGCTGGCCCTGATCAAGATGAAGGTCGTAGAGCGATTGAAGCTGCTCCAAGACCCGATTTTTAATTCCCTCCGTCTTTCCGTAGACGATGTTATCCATGGTGCTTATCTCCGTGCTTTAGCGGGCTCCATGTTGACGCGGAATCCGCGAATGGTGTTTTTGTGCATAACGGCCATGACTTTTTCTGCTGAGTCAGCAGGAACTTCAACAAAACTGAATTTGTCATAGATGCTGATGCGCCCAATCGATTTCGCTGGAATCTCGGCTTCGATGGCAATGCTTTGGATAATGTCCCGTACCGTGACTTTGGCACTGCGGCCGATGTTGACAAACAGTCTAACCATGCCAGGGCGGGCCCCCGTGTTGGCAAGGGCTTCAGGCAGCGCATCCACAGCCTGGGGTTCTTCCAAGGCTTTATTGCCTTCCTGCATGAACTTGATGGCGGCCGCTGCAATATCGTGAATGTCATAATCATTTTCCAGGGCTTCAGCGATAGGCAGATAATCATGATATTGGTTTTGCTCAAGGATGCTCTGCATTTTGGAAATGATCTGCTCCCGCTGCTTTTCAAGGACGTTGGCATCAGTCGGAAGCTGGCCGCGGATGATTTTCGTTTTTACGCTCCGTTCAATGAGTTTTAACTGACGGAACTCACGGGGTGTGATAAAGGTCAAGGCAACCCCGGTGTTGCCAGCGCGTCCAGTACGGCCAATGCGATGGACGTAGCTTTCCGGATCCTGGGGAACATCGAAATTCACCACGTGGGTGATGTTGTCAATATCAATACCGCGGGCGGCTACATCTGTCGCGACGAGGATATCAACTTGATTTTGACGGAATTTCTTCATGACTCGATCACGCTGCGTCTGGCTCAGGTCCCCGTGAAGGCCTTCTGCCTCATATCCGCGGGTAGCAAGGGCAATGACGAGCTCATCTACGCCTTTTTTTGTGCGGCAGAAAATGATCATCTTGCAGTCATCTGTCGTATCAAGGATTCGGCACAGGCCATCCACTTTATCGCGCGTTTCATAATAATATTGATCAATGGTTGGCGCCGTCACAATTTCCTTGTGGATGGCGACCACTTTTGGCGTCCGCATGTACTTTTTGCTGATGCTCAAGATTGGACGGGGCATCGTCGCTGAAAAAAGCATGGTCTGCCGTTCTGGTGGAACTTGCTTGATGATGGCCTCAATGTCTTCAATGAACCCCATGTCAAGCATCTCATCAGCCTCATCAAGGACAAGGAAGTGGATATGGTCCAAACTGATGGTGCCGCGACGCAGATGATCCAAAAGACGGCCCGGGGTCCCAATAACGACCTGGATGCCATGTTTCAGGCTCCGAATCTGACGTTCAATCGGCTGTCCTCCATATACAGGCAGGACATGGACACGTTTCAGCCGGCCAATTTTGCTGATTTCTTCCGCCACCTGGATGCATAGTTCCCTTGTTGGGGACATGACCAGGGCTTGGACATAGCGATTCTTTTCATCAATGGATTGGATGATGGGAATGCCAAAGGCCGCTGTCTTGCCCGTACCGGTTTGAGCCTGTCCGATGATATCATCCCCTTCCAAGGCAAGCGGAATGGCCCCTTTTTGGATGGGTGACGGTTCCTCAAAGCCCATATCTTTTAGGGCTGTGAGAATCTTTTTGTCAAGGTTCAGGTCTTCAAAGGTCGTAATTGTTGGTTCTGTCATAGGTTCTCCTAACATACTTGTTTGGCACGATTTATTTTTTAGCTTCATCCATGGCAAGAGCCATGGCGTTCATTGCCGCACGGAGTTTGACTGTCGTGCGGGAAGCCCGATAGCGAAGTTCCTGTACAACCGTGCCATGCTTTGTTGCACAGGCTTCATAAACAAGTCCTACTGGTTTATCCGGTGTACCGCCCGTAGGACCTGCAATCCCTGTAATACTGACACCGATATCGGAGCGCATCAAGCGGCGAACCCCTTCAGCCATGGCAATCGCCGTTTCCTTGGATACCGCCGTATACGTATCAAGCGTTTCCTGAGGAACACCCAGGACCTCATGTTTGACCTGGTTGGTGTAGGAAACGACGGATCCAATCAAGTATTGGGAACTTCCCGGCACGTCGGTCATAAGGCTTGAGGCGAGTCCGCCCGTGCAGGATTCTGCAAAAGCGATGGTCATTTTTTTTGCTCGCAGCAGCTTTCCCAGTGCTTCTCCCAAGGTTTCGTAGTCCGTTCCGTAAATATAGTCCCCCACTTTTGCACGGATTTTGGCTTCTTCTTTGTGAATGAGTGTCATGCATCCTTCCAGGCTTGCAGCTTTCGCTGTAAGCCGTACGAGGATTTCACCGCGGCGCGCATACAGAGCCACTGTTGGGTTGGTCTGCGCCATGATGATATCATCAAGTTTTTCGGCCGTCATGGATTCGGTCAACCCTTTTAGATGGAGGATGCGGGAATGGATGATTCCTTGGCTCTGAAATTTCCGGCGAAGGTAAGGCATCATCTCGGTCTCAAGGACAAACTTAGTTTCTTCCGGCGGTCCTGGAAGCAGGATAAAAACCTTGCCATCATTCGTTTCAACGGCCATGCCCGGTGCTGTTCCCACATCATTATTGAGAATGACTGCGCCTTCCGGTACATAGGCCTGTTTTCTGTTATTAGGGCTCATGGTAAGCCCACGAGAGCCAAAATAAGCCTCCATTTTTTTCAGCCATTCCTCACTCAGCACAAGGGGCCGGCCAAGAAAATCGGCCACGGTCTGAGCCGTGATATCACCTCTTGTTGGCCCTAAGCCGCCCGTGAGGATAATGATCTGGGCACGCGTTTGCGCAATAGAAAGGGCTGCTAAAAGGCGCTTAGGATTATCCCCCACCGTTGACTGATAAAGGACACTGAAACCGGCGTCGTTCAGGGTTCTTGACAGGAGCTGGAAACTTGTATTGAGGATATCTCCCAACAAAAGCTCCGTTCCTGTACTGATGATTTCTACGTCCACAGGACATTCACTCCTTTACGAGGTGAGAAACCGCCTCATATGTAAAGCCTTGATCGATCTGGACCTTGACAAAAGCCCCTACAGGAATTCCCTTGGCACCTTCAATGAAGATTTTACCGTCAATATCAGGGGCTTCAGCATAGGACCGCGCTACAGCAAGGTCCGGGTTTTCTTCATCATGACCCTCAACAAGAACCGTCAGGACCTTGCCTTCCCGTTCCTGCTGGATTTCCTCTGAAATTTTGGCTTGCAGCGTCATCAAGCGATGATAGCGTTCCTGTTTGGTGGCTTCATCAATTTGGTTTTTCATGGAACCCGCCTCGGTTCCCTCTTCCTGGGAGTAAGTAAAGACACCTGCGCATTGGAAACGTTCTTTTTGTGCAAAGTCAAGGAGTTCCTCGAATTGCGCTTCCGTTTCTCCCGGAAAGCCAACAATGAAAGTAGTCCGCAGGCAGATATCAGGCATCTTTTTGCGGAGCTTAAAAAGGAGCGTTTGAACCTGTTCCCGTGTATCCCTGCGGCGCATGGTCTTTAAAAGAGAATTGCTGGCATGCTGCAGCGGCAGGTCAACATAGTGGCAAACCTTCTCACATTGGGCCATTGTCTCAATGAGTTCATCAGAAAAGGATTCAGGATAGCAGTAAAGGATGCGAATCCATTTCAAGGCAGGGATTTCATTCAGGTCCCGCAAGAGTTCGGAAAGGCGCAGTTTGTGGTACAGATCGATCCCGTACTGCGTCGTATCTTGGGCAACCAGGATGACCTCCCGCGTACCATGCTGGACCAAGTTCCTTACTTCTTCTACAATTTCCTCATAGGGACGGCTGCGGTAAGGTCCCCGTATCTTCGGAATGGCACAATAGGAGCAGCAATTGCTGCAGCCTTCGGCAATCTTCACATAAGCGGTATATTGCGGAGTGGAAAGAACACGGCTCTTAGGCTGGGAATATTGCTTAGGGGCTTCAAGCAGCACAAAGCGCTCCCCATTTTCCACGCGGTCAATGACAGACCCAATGGCATCATAACATTCCGTCCCAATAATAGCATCCACTTCGGGCATCTCTTCAAAAAGTTCGTGGGCGTAACGCTGGCCCAAACAACCCGTCATAATAAGTTTACGATGGGGATCTGTTTTCTTATATTCTGCCATCTGCAGGATGGTGTTGATGGATTCTGTTTTGGCACTTTCAATGAAACCACAGGTATTGACGATAATGATGTCGGCATGGGACGGATCATTGGTCAGTTCCCATTTACGGTCACGGATAAGCCCCATCATGACCTCGGAATCAACGAGGTTCTTAGGGCATCCTAGGCTTACAACTCCGATTTTCAACTTGGACTCCTCTCTTGATTTACTGGGCACGGAAAGTTTTGCTCATGGTCCCCCACTCTGTATCCTTCAGTTTGTAGTCTTTGCCGTTGACCTTGATGGATACGTCCCGAATGCTGCCAAAATTCAGTTTGACAGTGGATTTTCCATTGTACGTTCTTGTTGACCCAGCACTGACCGTAGCCGTTTCCACACGTTTTCCGTCAATATCGGCTTCCGTCCAGACGGGTTTATTATACGTAACTGTCACCGTGACCCCATTTTTCTGTTCTTTTCCAAAGGCTTTGGTATCCCCTTTTTTCTCTTCCTTTTTCTCCGGCTGTTTCTCTTCTTTCTTTTCTTCTTCTGCCTTTCTAGTTGAAGAATTTTCACTCTTTACACTGTCTGACAGACTCGTCGTTGCAGGGATTTCCGGCATGGTCTTGCCGCCAAACAGAAAATAAGCCATGACCACACAAAAGATTCCAAAGAAAACAGCAAAAACAATGCCGAAGATTCGAACGTTGAGATAGGCACTGACACCTTTTCGGCTGTCCTGGCGCTCTTTTTTTTGATACGCATAAAGCGGGCTTTCTTGTCTTTCTTCGCCATTTTCCAGCGCCTCATCGGCGGTGTCGTCGTCATCATCATCATCTTCATCATCCACTTCTTCATACAGGATGCCTTCAACGAAATGGCGCAGTTTCTTAACGATGCCAGGGTCTTCTTTTTGGTTGTTCCCAGGTTCCGATTCGTCATCGATTTCCTTGATGACGGCCTGCACCTTCGGGGTATTCTTTTCTTGTTCCTCTTCGGCTGCTTCCTCTTCCCACGAGCGTCTGGCCTCTTCCATCATGGAAGGGGTCACCACCATGGTACGCTCATCATTGCTTTCGGACACGGAATCATCTGTAGAAGCAGGGGAAGAAGCCATTTCCTGGGGAACTTCCGACTCGGCTTTTACATCCAAAGAAGTTTTCTTTAGGGGTTCATGCAGGGCCTCTGGAGTGGCAAATCCCTTTGTATAGGCTTCAACAAGATCATTTCCGTTTTCCCCAAGAAAATTTCCATAATTCCGGATAAAACCCTTAATAAAGACATCGCCAGGGATCTTTGTAAAATCCCCCGACTCGAGCGCGGTCAGATATTGCTCACGGATGCCGGTATGGGAGGCTACTTCCTCCAGGGTCATATTTTTTTCGCATCTCCGCTGCTTTAGGTATTCTCCAATATGCTTCATGAAAAGTCAGCCTCTTTCTTTGGGTTCTTGGTAAAGAAACGTTCCGCAATGGCAGCCTCACTCATAATGAGACTGCGGGGCTTGCTCCCTTCACTGGGACCTACAATTCCTTTTTCTTCCATCATGTCTACAAGCCGCGCGGCACGGGTATAGCCGATACGGAACTTTCGCTGGAGCATGGAACTGGACGCCTGGTGGGTAGAAACAACAAGACGCAGGGCATCTTCAAATAAGTCGTCCTCAGCCTCGTCCTCCCCTTCCCCGCCAGCATGCTTTTTCTTATCTTCTGATAAAGCTTGGGTTGTTACTTCTTCCTCATACGCCGTTGGAATGGATTCGGATTTGATGAAGTCAACAATCCGTCCCAATTCCTCGTCCGTGATGAATGCACCCTGGACACGGGTCGGCTTATTGGCACCTGTCGGGAAATAGAGCATATCCCCACGGCCCAAAAGGTTTTCAGCCCCGCTCATATCGAGGATGGTCCGACTGTCCGTATTGGAAGACACAGCAAAGGCAATCCGCGAAGGGATATTGGCCTTGATGGTACCTGTCAGGACGTCGACACTCGGACGCTGTGTGGCAAGGATCAAATGGATTCCTGCAGCACGAGCCTTTTGGGCAAGACGCAGGATAGCGTCTTCTACATCGACAGCGGCAACCATCATCAAGTCACTGAGTTCGTCGATGATGACAACAATAAAGGGCAGAGCTTCATCACTAGGGACAAGGGCATTATAATCGTCAATTTTCCTTACTTGCGTTTTGGCAAAAAGGCTGTAGCGCCGTTCCATCTCAACAACGGCCCAATGAAGGGCGGAGGCGGCCTGTTTAGGTCCTGTAACAACAGGTGTCAAAAGATGCGGAATGCCATTGTAATTTGTCAGTTCCACGACCTTTGGGTCAACAAGGATAAGTTTGACCTCATTCGGTTTGGCCCGATAAAGGAGACTGGCAATGATGGTGTTGATGCAGACGGATTTACCAGACCCCGTAGAACCTGCTATCAGCAAATGAGGCATCTTGCTGAGATCGGCCACGATAACCCGGCCAGAGATATCCTTGCCGAGACCGACGCAAAGTTTTCCTTTGGCGTTTCTGATCTCGTCACAGTCCACGATGGAGCGGAATGTCACAGCCTCACTGTAGCGGCTCGGGACCTCAATCCCGATGGCTGCCTTGCCAGGGATGGGCTCGATACGGACGCTCGTCACGGCAAGCTTTAAGGCAATATCTTCAGCAAGATTCTGGATCTTGTTCACTTTGACGCCAGGCGCCGGTTCCAGTTCATACCGCGTAACAGAAGGCCCTTTGGTGACATTGACAAGGGCTGCCTTAACACCAAAATCGGACAGCGTCTTTTCAATGATGTGCCCCTGGGTTTCCATTTCCTGACGGGAATGGTTCCGGTTGACGGGCCGCGGTGGATTAAGAAGGGTCAATGGCGGAAATTCATAGCTGGGCACATCGGTTGATCCAGCTGAGGCTTGGAGAGTGCCGTCGGCTTCAGCTTTAGGAGCGGGTGATTGTGTTTTGTCCTCCGCCAGCCCTGCCGGCTCATCGGGAATATTCGGCGGAATGACAGGTTCATAAGACACAAATTCCGCCTCTTTTTTCGCAGCCTGCGGCTGGTCTGACTGGGTGCCTTCAATTTCATCCTTATCAAATTTAACAAGCGGTTTTGTACTCGAAAGAGCTCCCGTAATGATCTCACTGATGGTCCGCTGCTTAGGTTCCTCAGTTGGGCCCTCTTGAACCATTGATGCTTCTTCCTGCCGCTCCTGATCATAAATTTTCCGTTTCCGCTTTTTGCGGGCATCTTGGTAATCGTTCCATTTCTGGGCAGCTGTCATGGCGCCGTTCTTCATCTCCTCCCCAGCCGCCTTCAAAGGTCTGCTGAGGGAGAAACGGTTTGTGAGGACCAAGGAAATCAAGGTCAGGGCAACGAGCAGAATAAAGGTTCCAATACGGCCTGCAAACTTTGTGAAAACAAACACGATGGCGCCTCCAAGAAGGCCGCCACCGATAGGTAATGATTCTGGCAGGATTTCAGCCCCTTCCGGGATCACACTGGCATGCCAGAGGGAAAGAAGGGACACCAAAAAAAGCAGGATGGAAAAGAATCTTTTGGACAGCTGGGGCCGCTTATGATTCACAACATAGCATAACCCTAGAATAACCATATAAACAGGAAGGAGCAGCGCGCCCTTTCCCAGGCCCATGGTCAGGAAGTAATGGGCGTAATCTCCTAAAAAACCGACTTCGGGATACCAAAGGCTTACGGCCATGAAGAGACCAAGAGCAGCATATAAGATTCCAAGGGCCTCGAGCTTGTAGGAAAAGCCATTTTCCCCGGCCTTTGTCCTCTTTTTTGTATTCTTTGGCTGCGTTTTTTTCTTCACGGCAATCCTTCCTTATTCAATCAGACAGTTAAACTTCCATGATAAGCGGTAAGATCATAGGACGGCGTCTTGTCTTATCAAAGAGATAACGTCCCAAGGAATCCCGGACGGCGGACTTTAAGCTGGACCATTCCGTCACATGGCTTTCCCGGCATTTATCAAGGGTGGAGAGAACACGGTCACGAGCGCCTTCCATCAATTCTTCCGATTCACGAACATAGACAAATCCGCGGGAGACGATATCAGGACCGGCAGCAATGGAATAATTGCTGTGGTCGATGGTGACCACAACGATGAGGATCCCATCTTGGGAAAGCTGGCGGCGGTCGCGAAGAACGACATTTCCGACATCCCCTACGCCAAGGCCGTCGATGAGGGTCTTGCCGGCCGTTACGTGGCCGCTGATTCCAATGGAGTTTGGCGTAACATCTACAACAGATCCATTTTCAGCAATGACGACATTATCTTTATTCATGCCAAGTTGCATGGCGAGCTTTTTATGAAGGACCAAGTGACGGTATTCACCGTGGACAGGCATGAAAAACTTCGGGCGAATCAGTCGGTGCATCATTTTGATTTCTTCCTGGCTGGCATGACCGGAAACGTGAATGCCCCGCTCCCGTCCATAGACGACCTCCGCGCCAAGCTTATAAAGGTTGTCGATGGTGTGCCCCACGCCGCGCTCATTTCCCGGAATCGGCGTAGCGGAAATGATGACCGTATCGCCAGGCATGATGGACACTTTTTTATGCTCACTATTGCTCATGCGGGTCAGGGCGCTCATAGGTTCACCCTGACTGCCCGTCGTAATAATGGCAATCTGACGCGGTGAATAGTTGCGCGTTTCATCAATATCGATGAGTACACCTTTAGGAATCTTGAGATAACCCATCTCGCTGGCAATATTGACGACATTGACCATGCTGCGTCCAATGACGGCAACCTTACGGCGCGTCATGACAGCCGCGTCAATAACCTGCTGTAGACGATGGACGTTGGAGGAAAAGGTGGCCACAATGATCCGGTTCTTGGCAGCCCGGAACTGCTCATCGAGCGTCTTGCCTACGTTCTTTTCACTGGGCGTAAATCCAGGCCGTTCAATGTTCGTTGAATCAGCCAGCAGGAGCAGGACTCCTTTATCACCAATTTCGGCAAGCCGGGCAAAATCCGTAGGCTGACCGTCAACCGGGGTCTGATCGAATTTATAGTCCCCCGTATGGACAATTGTGCCCACCGGTGTATGGATAGCAAGGGAAACTGCATCAGGGATACTGTGGTTCACATGAATGAATTCAACCCGAAATGATCCCGCACGGACAGTGGACCCAGCCTTGACCGCTTTGCACTTTTGATCTGAAACGCCATTTTCACGCAGGCGGCCAGAGAGGATGCCCAGCGTCAGGGGGCAGCCATAAACGGGGCAGTTCAGTTCCTTCATCACATAGGGCATGGCGCCGATATGATCTTCATGACCATGGGTCAGGAAGATTGCCTTGACCTTATCTTTGTTTTCAACAAGATAAGAAAAATTTGGAATGACAAGATCAATCCCGAGCATTTCATCATCGGGGAAAGCAAGACCGGCATCAACCAGGATGATTTCTTCTCCGTAACGGAATGCGGTCATATTTTTACCAATTTCACCAAGCCCACCCAAGGGGATGATACTTAATTTTTTCTGTTGTCCTTTTGCCAAAAGGGACACCTCCTCAATTTGTTAAGCGAAAGCTTGCAGCAAACCTTTTGTCACAAAAAAAGAATCTGAAAAGCTTTCCAAAAGTATGATTATCTATGAATTATGGGGGTTTGTACCTAAAACCCCATCAACCACGGGACGATGACAGTCCGTGGAAAATTCCTATTTTACTCTGCTAACACAGCATCATGTTAAGAATAAGGGAAGGATATGGACCATCCTTCCCCTAATCCCTAGTATTTCATTATAACTTGTAGCGTCTAGATTTGCAACGGATTGGCGCAGAAAATCGCCCCTTATCCATTTTATTGCGAAGATTCATCCTGATCCTTCTCCTCTATGTTCCCCCAGCTTTCAGGAAAAGGGATTCCTGAGGACGTAAAAAGTGCCTGATCTGAGAAGGACAGAAGGGAAACATCGCTTTTTTTGATCTCCCCTACTCCACTTTGGAGTAAGCGGCGCAGCGCCAAGGTTCTCTCCTTGGGCAGCTCGCTTGTTCCTACGAGTAGGACTGGAACCGAAAGGGTGACAACAGGGGCATCCATATAAGGATATGTCCCTAGTTTGATTGTCGTTGGCAGATACAGTCCCGTCCGTTCAGCCAGTTCCTCAAAAGCAGGAGCCTCGAGAGGGACCAAGCGGATTGCTCCGCCGGCAAGGGCTTCGTTTATTTCCTTATCCGGTAAGCCTCCCATGACAAAAGCGGCATCGACCCGGCCTGCTGCTACGGCAGATAAGGCATCTTGATTGGAAAGATACTGAAGGGTTATATCCTGACGATTCATATGGGCGGCACGCAATAAGGCAAGAACTGTGACTTCCATGCCTGACCCAGGTGCGCCTACCGCGACTTTACGGTCCTTCAGCTCCTTCATGTCAGAAATGGGAGAAAACCGGGGCACGAGAAAATAAAGCGTGCGGGGCCCCAGATAACACAGTTCCCGAAAATCCTGGTAAGGTTTTCCTTCATAGAGTGCTTTCCCTGAAAAAACAGCTTCGGCAACGTCCTGCTGGACAATGGCCAGATCGGCTTTTCCCTGCTTCATAAGGTCCAAAGAAGCCAGAGAGCCAGCCGTAGATAGGGTACTTGTATCGAGGCCGTCAAAATGGAGACTCAACAAGCGACTGATTGCGACCGCTGCCCGGGCATTTGTATTGGGTCCTTCATCGGCCGCAAGCCGCAGCTGAGGGTGCGGCGCAGCCCCCTTTTGTGGGGCGGTTGCCTCTTTTTTATGACAGGCACTGACCAAAAAGAGACTGACTGCCAGTAGGGCTACAATGATCTTTTTCAAGGAAATACCCCCTTACGGATGGGCAGAAAAATACGCGAGCGTACGGGAAAGACCATCCTGAAGTGAAGTAAATGTCATAGGTCCAAGTTCTTTTTGAAGGGCGTCATGGGATAGAACCGAATCACGGATATCCCCTTCCCGCCTCGGCCCATATTGCACAGAGGGAATCTTCCCTGTAAGCTTTTCCAAAACGGCCAGGAGCGCATTGAGGGAAACCTTGCATCCTGTCGAAACATTCAGCGTAGCAAGGCCTTCATAGGTAAGGGAGCGAACCATGGCCTCTGCAATATCGCCTACATAAATAAAGTCACGGGTCTGCTCCCCGTCACCGAACACGGTCAGGGGCTTATGTTCGTGAAGGAGACGGGCAAAGATACTGATGACGCCGCCCTCACCCGTTTCTCCCTGCCGCTCGCCATAAACATTGGCAAAGCGCAGGATGATTCCATGCATTCCATAAAGCGAGCAGTAAAGACGGATGTAGGATTCTGCCGTCACCTTAGATAAGCCGTAGAAAGAAGTCGGCGCTGGGACCTCCTTTTCCGTAAGGGGCAGATGTTGATTATCCCCATAGATGGCCGCACTCGAAGAAAAGATGATTCGCTTGACGCCGCTTGTGCGGCAGCCTTCCAATAAATTGATAAGCCCTTTGATGTTGATGTCCGCATCGACCAAGGGATGCTCCATAGAAAAAGGCACCAAGGTCTGGGCGGCAAGATGGATGACCGTATCAAACTGTTCCTGCAGCAGGAAATCACCCAATGCCTCATCCCGTACGTCCATTTCAATCAGTCTCATCGAAGCAGGAACATACTCCTTAAATCCTGACGAGAGATTATCCAGGACGGTTACGGAAAGCCCGGGAACTTCACTGCATTTTTCCAAAATGTGGGATCCAATGAAGCCTGCCCCACCGGTCACTAGGATTTTTTTCATCAGTCGATGTTCTTCCTCCGGATCTGCGTCAAGACATCAAGGCCAAAACTTCTGATTGTGACGATGGCCCCAATCGTAAAGGGAATATATTCACAGAAAAAACGCCACATAACGGCCACGACACCGGCCACTCCCGCAGGCAGCAGGGAATTGAAAAGGACCAGGAAGCCCCCTTCAGCAACCCCGGTACCGCCAGGTGTCGGAGTAAAGTACAAAACAAGGTTGATAAGACACATCCGTCCCATGATGATATGAAGCGGAATGTCAGAAATGCCAAAGGCATAAATGAAAACAGGCACAACCGAATAAATGAAAAGCAGGCTGAGGCCGGATTCAATAAAAGCCCGAAGGACTTGCTTGGGATTCTTAAAAAGCAGGAGCAGGGCCTGCTGGAAATCACGATACCAAAGAAAGACCGCTTCCTGCACCCTTGGGGAAAAACGGCGGCAGAAGCGAACCAGCCATTTTTCAAAGCGTCCTGTTACGATGCAGTAAATCAGCATGCCTGGTGCAAAAATAAAGAAGGCACAGATAAGGGCAATGATACTGGGCGGCATCCAGCTCACAAGGCTCGGATCGAAATAAAAGACAACCGGCACTGTGAGGAAAAGAAACAAAATGGACATAACGGTCCTCACAATGATGATCAAGGTTGATTTGGCAACCGAAACGCCTGCTTTTTTCATGAACATCAGTTGGGCAATTCCGCCGCCTCCTTGGCCCGGAGTTAAAAGAGCCAGGAAATAGTTGCTGAATACAACATTGAATACGTGATTGTAGTCCATCTTTTCATCAGAAAGATGCGTCAGTGTAATGAGCCGTGTCCCGTCAAAGAAAAGACCTACACCCAGCAGCAAAAGGGCCAGCAGGGCGAACTGCGGACGAAATGTTGTCAAGTAATCCAAGGCCCTGCGATCGAAGGTAAAATAGATGACGCCGGCGGAGACACAGACAACGACAAAAAAGAGGACGAGAAGCATGCGGAAAATTTGTTTATTCATGGAAAGACCTTCCCATCAAGATTTTACGAAAGTAATGACTGCTACATAACCTTCTCATTATATCATAGGTTAGAGAACAAGAAAACAGACAAGGAGCTATTCCTTGAAATCCTTTGTATTGGCAAAATGCAATTTGGCGTAATGGCCAAGGCGTTCCCGCCCTTCTTGCTGGATGATTTTTTCTGCAGCTCGGGTTGCTTGGGCGCCGCCCCCAAAGGGAAGTTCAAAACCCGCTTCTTGGGATAACTCATCCATTTTCTTGAGAAACAGGGACCGAGCTAGAATAGAGGCTGCCGCTACGGCCATATCAGCTTCTCCCTTGGTATGGGAATAAACAGAAAGCCCGGGAACTGCTCGTTCCAGCTCATTTTTTATGTAAGGGGACCGGGTAAACTGATCCACCAGGGCAAAATGACATGCGGGAACCTTTTTAATGACGGTCATGATGGCTCCGATGTGATAGGTACTCAAAAGCGGATTCAGGTTCCGCACCTTTTCATATTCCTCGTTGTACTGCTGGGGCATAAGGGCGGCTGCGGCACTTGCTTTGGCAATGGCATAGACTTGCGGAGCAAGCATCCTGATCTTTGCTCCAGAAAGGGTCTTGCTGTCGCGTACGCCAAGGGCAAGGAGCTTTTTGGCGCCTATTTCATCAAGAACGACAGCGGCTACGCACAAAGGGCCAAGATAATCACCTTTTCCCGATTCATCGCTGCCTGCCCATAACTCATCGGGCCGCTTGACCGCTCCCAAAAGGGTCAATAAAGGCTCTGCTCCTTTTTTCCCGAATTGGGGCGAAGAAGCGGCATCCGTACCAAAGACAACGGCCCTTACTCGGTCAAAGAAGGGGCCCTCCTTCTGTGCAAGTACGGGACGCCATCCATCTTTTCCATTATAGATTGTGACAACAGCGCGTTCCTTACCTTTTATCACAACGAGCTGGATGCCAAAGTTTACATTTTTCAGTTCAACAGGTTGGGACGCCAAAGCGCCAAGGTTCTTTTGAAGCGCGTGGATTCGCTCCAAAAAAACGGATTCTGGAAGTTTCTTGGACTTCATGATTACGTGAGACTCCTTGAAAAAAGAGAAAAGGAGGGCTCTCCCTCCCCCTCTTATGATTCTTGAGGTATAGCTGCCGTGGTTTCTTCTTTCTTTTCATTGCGCACAGTCAGGCTCTTGATCGAAACATTGATATCCCGAACAGGCATACTTGTCATGCCTTCGACCTTAACTTTGATCTTGGCCTGCAGATGCTTGACGACGTCGAAGATATGAGCCCCAAAGAACAGGACCAAATCCAAGTAAATTGTCATCCCTTTGTTGGTATCTGCCGGCCGCCGTACCTTGATAGCGGATATCCGGTCCACATCCTTGTTTTTTTGGACGACAATACGGACGATATCGCTGACGACATAATCGGTCACGGAAATCTTCCCATAGTAACTGAAGGCAGGCCTGACAATGGATTTTTCAGGCAGCTCCCGATGTTTCTTATTGCGGCCAAATAGACGATGCGGCAAATCCACAAGGACGCCCGACAGATGCGGTTTCAGTTCGATTGTCGGAACAGGAACAATATGTTTTCCTTCCTTGATGCGCGTATCACGAGCTTTTTTCATTTCCCGTGTCGTGGCAATATCCTGAATGTGAATAAATGCCGAAGGCGCCGGCAAAGCAAGTCGTTTGCAAATGGTTACAGCCATTTTATCGCTGGTCCCAATGACGAGCAAGCAGGTAATCCGACTATGCTGAAGAGCTTCTTTGACCTCGTCGCAGTGGTCCTTTTCCATAAAAATTGCCCGTTTGACCGCCTGCACTTTATTCTGTTCTGTCTTGGCTGATTTTCCCGCCAAGATTTTTGTGCCTTCAATAAGCAGACCGTCATCGATGATGCCATCACAGCCATGCTGGTGTGCCACACTGATGGCGCGGAAACTTTTGCCTGTCCCGCTCGGTCCTGTAAAAGCAATCACTTTCATTTTACATTCCCCCTGTTTTGAGGGTAAGTTACAATCCCCGAAACCGCCTCGTACGGAATCGGAAATTCCCCTAAGTGCATGGGAAACCGCCCCGGATTGCCATGTAGGTCGCTGCCGCCGCTGACGAGGAGATGATATTTTTTTGCGATAGCAAGCCAATCGTGTTTGGGGTTTTCCCGCAGAACGGATGGATGGTAGACTTCGATCCCGTCCATGGCACCACTTTGCAGGATTTCCTCTACGTAGGAAAGATTTTCTATTTCAGCTGGATGGGCAAGGACGGAAATCCCACCCGCTTCGTGGATAATCCGGGCCGCCTCGATGGGACTCATCTTGACCTGCCGGAGATAGGCTGGTTTTCCTGCCGCAATGAGTGTATCAAAAACATCCTTTACGGTTTGAAAATACCCTTTTTTGACCAAGACGCGGGCAATATGAGGACGGCCTAGGCTATGGGCGCCTGCTGCTTCCGTCTTTACTTCCTGAAAGGAAAGGTCATATCCCAAGGATTGGATTTTTTCAATGATCTTCATAACCCGCTCCACCCTGCCGCTGCGGTTCCAGGCAAGGGCTCGCTGAAAAGCTTGGACTGTAGGGTCAAAGTGAAACCCTAGGATATGGACATCCTTTCCTTTGTAATCCGTATCCATTTCAACGCCCCGGATCAGATGGATCCTATCCTGGTGCGCATCGATGACCTTTTTGGCTTCATCAAATGCCAGGGTATTGTCATGGTCGGTAATGGCCATGGCACATAGATGGGCTTTTTCTGCTTCCCGTACAAGTTCCTCTGGTGTATTGACCCCATCTGAAAAGGTTGTATGCATATGCAGGTCCGCTAACATAGGTGCCGTTCCTCCATTCTTATATACCGTCATTATACCATAATTGACATTAAAACGCAGAACGGTCTCATGAACTGTATGTGTCAACATTTTCTCGGGAGACCCCTATAAGATTGTGTTGCAGCTTAAT